>DATFGJ010000333.1:0-4156 GCA_035249585.1 Lacipirellulaceae bacterium | reverse complement strand
GCGATGCATAACTACGAATCTGCCCGCGGCAAGCTGCCGCCGGGGTACCAGTTTGCTGCGGGCAATCAAGGCAACGCGCTGGGATATTCCTGGGGCGCCATGCTTTTGCCGTTTATGGAGCTGCAAAGCATGTACGATAAGTTCGACTTCAAAAGACCCATTTACGACAACATCAACGCGGCCGTGCGCGAGGTCCACATCCCCACGTTGCTGTGTCCGACGGATGATGTTTCGCCGTCCGGATTCGTTGAAATGGGCAGCGAGCGGTACGCAATGGCGTGTTACGTAGCGAATTTTGGCACGCCGGACTTGGACGAGGACCAGGAACAAGAAAATCCTGCGCCGCTTGATCCATTTCAGCGCAAGGGCCCGTGGGGTCCGTTCTATCGCAACAGTCAGACGAAACTCAGAGAGATCACCGACGGATTGTCTCACACACTGATGGTCGGCGAACGGCAAAACGGACCTTTTCGAACTGCCGGTTCACACGGTGTTCACATCGAGTATGAGACGACCTGGGCGGGCGCGGTGCGCGACGTCGACGATAACACCGATGACCATGGCCACATGGTGCTATTCCAAACCGGGCACACGCCAAATCATGCCGACAGCGATGACCGCGATGTGTCGGCGTCGCACTCTGGCGAAGCGCTGTTCCTGCTGTGCGATGGGTCGGTCCATTCAGTGCCGGAGGACATCGAAGAGTCGGTATACTTCGCCCTGGGCACGATGAATTGGGGCGAGGCGGTCGGCGAGTTCTAAGAGCTTCTGTCTCAGAACCGTCGCCGCAGAGGGGCACCCTCCGTGGCGGTCGCGGGCCGTAGCGGGACGATGGCGCACTGCCAACATCAGTCAGCCGCGATCGCAGTAAGTGCTTAGCCGCGTCTCGCGCGGCGGTTCATCAGAACACGAACTTGTCCGAGCGGGTGCCCATGTGGCTCCACACGTCGACGTCGATGTCTTCTTCAACCGTCTGGACCGAACCGTCGCACATGAGCACCTGTGTCATTCCAGGATGGTTGCTGGAGAAGGACATTTGCAGGCCGAAACAATCGAAACAGCCAGGTGTGTGAGCGCCGCTGGCGATCTCGTCCTCGGCGTCCCTCGCAACGAGGCTCGCCCCCTCAAACGTGCCAGAGTTAGTGCCATCGCACCGCCCCACGGCCAGGGGAGACTTATGCAAGTTGGGCGGGCAGCCTGTCGAGCCGAGGGCCTCAGTCGGGTCGCCGACTTCGGCGGCCCCAATGCTGTCGCTGCCGACAGCCCAGTGGTCCTTGCGTTGACCAGTACCATCCGTTCCCCCGCTACGGGGCTCTCCGCGGGCATATCCGTCTGGGCCCGTCTGGCCGACCCGCCCAATGTCAAACACCGCTTCGCCGACGGCCACCGTCTTGGAAGTGCCGTCCGTGATTTTGGCGATGCTGACGAGGCCAGTTCCGTATGTCCTTGTTGAGGCGCCGGGCAGGGGCGGCTGTCTGACATAGACGCCGGACATGACGCCATCCAGTTGCTCCATCCAACCGTGGAACTCGCCGACGCCGTTGGGGGATAATCGGAAATTTGCTGGATTGTCCGCGAGGCCCGACGCGCAAGCGATATACGAAGCCGGCGCCCGGCGCCGAACATAATGACCGGAGACGTGCCCGCGATCCGGCATGTGCTCGGGCAGATTAAGGGTTGGGCAACGCATCGTCGGGATCACTGTCTCGAGAGCAATCACGTTTTTGTACGGAGGGATGGCCGTCGTGTAATTCGGATCGGTATGGTAATAGTAGTGCTCGATTTTGGGGTCTGTCGTCAGCAGGTCGGCGAGCGCATTCTCTTCCATGTAAGGAAGAAGAAACCCGGACCACGTCGTGCCCTCTTGGAACGCAGCCCCAGGCGGGAAAGTCTTTTTCGCGCCGTGATAATTCTGCAGAGCGATGCCGAGCTGTTTGAGGTTGTTCATGCACTGCGATCGGCGGGCCGCCTCGCGCGCAGCCTGCACGGCCGGCAAAAGCAGGGCGACCAGGATGCCGATTATGGCAATCACGACAAGCAGTTCGACAAGCGTAAACGCTGCGCGTTTACGCTTGCTCACTACCCTGAGCTCGTCGCAGGGCAGTTCGACGAGCGTAAAACCGCGCGTCCGGGTGCCTGCTATACTACGTGAATCATTTCGCATGGCGGTTGCCTCTAATTCTCCGGTGAACGGTTCTGGCACGAGGTGATCGGGGCACTTCGTTCTAGCCGTGACCGCCTCGGGGGGCGCGCTTGGCGGTTTGACCGGACTCAGCATCGACAGCCTTCTCGATCTTGCAGCAACCTGGCGAGCCGCGGTGCAATCCACATTTTGGGCACAGCGCGGGGCCGGGAACGCAGCACTTCTTCGAGAAGGCTACTTCACCGCACTTCGTGCAGAGGATGACATCACGAGGAGAGCCGGTGAATGCCGAGCTGCAGCACAGGATCGACCCTTTGTGCAAACCGCAAATGGAACAAATCGGCGCCCCCTGTTTGCAGGTGTGTCCTTCTTCCTTGGCATCTCCGCATAACCCGCAGAGCGCGAACTCGAATTCGGGCACATGATCGTGGGGCGGGGGCGCCAACTCATCCCCGCACCCAGAAAGCGCGAACAATCCTGCCGCCAACGCCGGCAGCAAGAGACATGACCTTCGTGTCATCGCCGAAACTCCTTGCGGATTGAAAAGATAAAGCTAGCCGCGTGGCCGGATGGCCGATGTGTTTGGGTGCCAGAGTCAGTATTCCATACTCCGATTTCCCCTTCAACATGATTTGCGGGTTTTTGCGCCGTCAAACGCTAAATGGAGTGGATAGGGAAATCCCGCGTCGTCACTTTTTGGTCGACCGGGCGGGATGCGAGCGATGCATCGCCCCCGGTTGAGCCAAATTGACGAGCGCCTCGTCCGGAACTCGATTTAAACTAGCATTCAACCGGACGTTCCGCGCGCCGTCGGCATGGAGCGGCATTGAGCGTCAACCTCGATATAGCTAATCAACGCTCTTCCGTTACACCGCCCATCCGCTGCGATATTCGCGCTTCAAGAATCGGTTCGCGGTTTCGGAATTGGTGAAGCGCAGGTTCGTGCTGTCCCACAACAGTTTCTTGGATGTCAATTCTTCGCGCAGCTCCGGTCGCAGCGCGATATTGCCCAGCAGCACGGCTTCGGTGAGGGGGCCGGCCCAGTCAAAATTTGAGCCGCCCGGCGCGCCGCCCTTGCAGGCCTCAATCCACTCGTTGTAATGGCCGACCGAGCGCGGCAGCTTTTGAGGCGGGTCGCCGTATTCGGCGGCGCGGACGCGCGGAATGAGAAAGAAGCCGGGGCCTCGGTCCCGCCTGTGCGAGAGTATCTTGCCCCGCTCGCCCACGATGAGATGCCCCTGCGCGCCCATTTCGCGGTCCGCCTCGAGTTCTTCCGGGCGCGGTGGTCGTAATCCGCCATCATACCAAACCAGCTTCAGCGCCGGCATCTCGCCGCGCGCGGGAAACTGATACGTGACCATTGATGCCAGCGGGTAGGTTTCCGTGTTCACGCGCGTGGAGCTGGCCTCGACGCTTTCGGGATGGCCGAGCTTGAGCGCCCGGAAGATCGGATCGAGCGAATGGCAGCCGATGTCGCCCAGCGCGCCGGTGCCGAAATCCCACCAGCCGCGCCAGCGAAACGGCACATACGCGGAATGATACGGCCGTTGCGGCGCCGGGCCGAGCCACAGGTCCCAGTCCAATGTTGCCGGTACGCCCGGCGAATCGGTGGGCCTCCCCACGCCTTGCGGCCAGTATTCATTGAACAGGCCGTTCGATGGCCGGTCGGTCCAGGCGTGCACTTCGCGCACGGGGCCGATTGCGCCGTCCCAGATCATTTCGCACAGCCGTCGCGTGCTCTCCGAGGCCTGCCCCTGATTCCCCATCTGCGTGGCGACTTTGGTTTCGCGTGCTATTTCCGCCAATCGGCGGGCTTCCCAAACCGAATGAGTGAGCGGCTTTTCGCAATACACGTGCTTGCCGGCCGTCATCGCGGCGGCAGCGATGCAGGCGTGCGTATGATCGGGCGTGGCGATCACCACGGCATCGATTTCTTTTTGCTCTTCGAGCATCTTGCGATAGTCGGTGTATCGCTTTGCCTTCGGGTAGCGATTGAATGTGCGCCCGGCGTAG
>DATFGJ010000332.1:0-5077 GCA_035249585.1 Lacipirellulaceae bacterium | reverse complement strand
CCCAATTGGGAACCTCGAGACTGTAGTCGAAATATCGCGCGTGACGACCTGCGAGACGTCTCAATTGCGGCGTCACTACCTGACGGTCATTGTTAGTGTACATTAGCACACTTAGTGGCCGGAAACAAGAGGGTGTGCGGCAGAAATTAGTTTTTAGCTATTAGCTTTTAGCTGTTAGCTTTTAGCCAGAAGCGGTTTCAAAACCTGTAGCCGGGAGCGCGCATCGGCGAGAGCCGAAACTCACGGCCACCGGCCTCAAAGAAGTCATCAGGAATCTCAATGGTCACAGGCGTTCCCCGCGTCCTATGTAACTCGGCGTATTGAGGTACAGTGACCCATGGCTGACGAAGGACATGCAACTGCATGCAGGCCCAACGGGCCGAAAGTTAATAGCCAGGCGGCGTCAGCCCCTGGTAAGTATTGGAAAACATGGGAGGTAAAGCCCCAACGGGGCGACAGAACTATCGCCCCCTTGGGGCTTTGAATTCATGGGGATGCTTTTTCCAGGGGCTGACGCCGCCTGGCTATTGACGGCCGCCGCGTTGCGGCTGGAAACTCCGTCGCTTGCCGTTGCATAGCTTCGGACGCGCTGGGCTATGGCTTCCGCTCTTACGGGGCGTGTTCGATGCGGGATATTGCCGTGCGCTCCTACGGAGTCGAGTCGCATACGACGTTCCCTGAGACTGTTTGTATTCGCTTATTGATTGTTTCGGCGCACAGATCAAAATGATCCCGCCGATCTTCTTGTGCCTTGTTACTTAGGGCGACGATATGCTCACGCGACGCACATTTCTGGCCGGGACAACCACACTTGCGGCGGGCGCTTTGGGGCTTCCTGTGCGCGGGGCGCAGCCGGCGGGGAAGAAAGTGGCATTTTTAGGGACTGAGGTGCGGCTGCATTCGCATGCGCAGCATTTTTTGGATCGGATGACGCTGGGCTATGCGTGGGGCGGCGGGTGGCAGCGGCCGCGTGTCGAGGTGGCTTCGGTGTTTATCGATCAGTTTCCGGAGGGCGACCTTGCGCGCGGGCGCGTGAAGCGGCATGGGCTGAAGTTGTACCCGACGATTGCCGAGGCGCTGACGCTGGGCGGCGAGAAGCTGGCGGTGGATGGCGTGGTAATCATCGCCGAGCACGGCGACTATCCGCAAAACGAGAAGGGCCAGCGGCTTTACCCGCGTTACGAGTGGTTCAAGGAAGTTGTCAAGGTTTTTGAGGCGAGCGGCCGGTCGGTGCCCGTTTTCAACGACAAGCATCTGTCGACGACGTGGCCGCGGTGCCAGGAGATGGTGGAGGATTCTCGGCGGCTGGGCTTTGCGTTCCTGGCCGGTTCTTCGCTGCCGGTCACGTGGCGACTGCCATCGGTGGATGTGCCGCACGGCGCACCGCTCGTTGAAAGCGTGTGCGTGTGTTATGGCGGAGTGGACAGCTACGATTTTCATGGGCTGGAAACGGCGCAGTGCATGTCGGAGCGCCGCGCCGGCGGCGAGGTTGGCATATCGAGCGTGCATGCGCTCGGCGGCGAGCCGATGTGGCGGCTGCTGGCGTCGCCGGAGCGAGAGACGACACGCAGGCTCTTCACGGCAGCGCTGCGCCGCAGCCATACGCTGCCGGTGAAAGAAGGCTACGTGGAAGATGTGGTCAGCGTAGAATGGGCGCGACGCCTGCTGCCCGATACGCTCGGGTATTTCATCGAGCATCGTGACGGCTTCCGCACGGCGATGTTTCTCACCAGCATTCAGGACTTCAACTACGCCGGCCTGCGCCGCGACACGAACGAGATCATCTCTTGCCAGATGTACCTGCCGATGCCAACGCACAGCGCGACGACGGCCGACTTCTTCAATCCTCTAATAAGGCACCTCGAAACACTGGTTCTGGATAACCGTGCCGCCTACCCGGTGGAGCGAACCCTTCTCACGTCGGGGATGACTTTGGCCGCGGTCGACTCGATTCATCGCGGTCACGCGCTGGTCGAGACGCCGGAAATGAAAGTGGCCTATCGCGGGCCGGAGGAGTCGACGTTCTGGCAGGCGTAAGTTCTGGGTTGGCTTGAACTTGCCGCTTCGCGAGCAACACGCGAATCACGCCCCCGGCGAGCTGCTCATCAGTTCTTCATACAGCCTTCACATTCCCCCCGTAGGATGGGCGCTCGAGTGCTGGCACGCGCTAATGCTCGATTGGAAAAAAGCATCCTCATCGGGGCGACGTACCATGCGCAGGTTATTGGCGGCGGTTTTACTCGCATCGGCTGTCGGGGCGCTCGGCTGCGGAACGGCGGGCGAAACTCGCGTCAGGCTTCAGGGCGCTGGGGCAACGTTTCCAGCGCCGTTCTACAAACGGCTCGTCGCCGTTTACGAGGAGCTTCATCCGGCGGTCATGATCGATTACCAGTCGATCGGCTCCGGCGGTGGCATCCGCGCGATCACTGACAAGACGGTGCAATTCGCTGCCTCGGATGCGCCCATGAGCGAGGCGGAACTCGAGGGCGTGGGCGGTGCTGATGCCATTATTGAAATCCCCACGTGCGCGGGCGGTGTTGTGCCGACATACAACCTTCCGGGAGTCGCATCTCCGCTCAAATTTACGGGCGAGCTGATTGCTGACATCTATTTGGGAAAAGTAAGTCAATGGAATGACCCGGCCATAGCTGAGCTGAATCCGGATTTGGAGCTGCCGCGGGGTGCAATTACACCGGTTTGGCGCACTGACGGTTCGGGGACCACGTACATCGTTACGAATTATCTGGCCACGCAATCGAAAGATTTTGAGGCAACCGTGGGCACCGGCAAGCAAGTGCAGTGGCCGGTGGGACAGGGAGGTAAGGGCAACGAAGGCGTGACCGCGGTCGTCCAGCAGACTGTCGGCGCCTTCGGCTACGTCGAGCAAAGCTACGCCGACCACAACAAGTTGCCCTATGGCATGGTGAAGAACCAGGACGGCAACTTTGTTAAAGCCGCGCCGGACACGGTCTCTTTGGCGGGGGCGGGAGCAGTTTCGAAGATGGAGGGCCAAATCCTGGCCGCCGACATTTGGAACCAGCCCGGGCAAGACGCCTATCCAATCGCCTCGTTTACCTACCTGATCGTGTACAAGGACTTGAACAATCTGCCGAACAAAGAGGCCGCTCAAGCGCTCGTCGATTTTCTGTGGTGGGCAACGCACGACGGCCAGCAGTACGCGGCCGAACTGGACTATGCACCGCTTGCGCCCGAGGTGCAGGCCAAGGTCGAGCAGGCACTGAAGGTGATCAGCTACAAGGGGCAATCGCTGCGGATCGCAAACGAATCGAGGTAGGTCGGTCGCGCCCGCGCGCGCCTTCTGTCTGACGGAAGAGTGCGAGGTTTCTGCGTGGCTTCAAAATAAATGTCCGAAGCGATCCAGGTTACCGCCGCCAGTCTTGAGATTCCGCCATCCGGCACGGACGACCGCTCATGGGTTGGGCGCCGTCGCATCATTAGCGGTGATGCGCTGATGGCCGGCGTCTCGCGACTGGGCGCGCTCACCATCATCCTGTTGCTTGTTATTCTTATTGCGGTGCTTAGCTATTCTGCCTGGCCGAGCATCAAAACCTTCGGATGGAAGTTCATCGTTACCAGTCAGTGGCGCCCGAACTCCTTGCAGGTTCCTGTGCGCGACGAGGCCGGTCGCCCGGTGTTGGAGGACGGCCGCGTCGTCACTGAGACTATCCCGCCGGCCTTCGGCGCGCTGCCGGTGATTTATGGGACCGCTGTCAGTTCGCTGCTGGCCCTGTGCATCGCGGTTCCTATCAGTCTTGGGACAGCGCTTTTTCTGGTGCGCTTGTGCCCGCGCTGGCTCGCTATGCCCGTCTCGTTGCTGGTGGAATTCCTGGCGGCGATCCCATCGATTGCCTACGGCATGTGGGGCCTGTTCGTTTTGGCGCCGATCTTGCAACACTATGTTGAGCCGGCGCTTCGCACTGGATTGGGCTGGATTCCCGGCCTCGGTAGCTGGCTTTTCACAGAAACGGTCACCCGCGCTGGCGAAACGGTGACGCGCCCCATTCCACTCACCGGCAAGGATATGTTCTGCGGCGGCGTGGTGCTGGCGATCATGATCCTGCCAATCATTACGGCGATCAGCCGCGATGTGCTCAAGTCGGTTCCGCGCGCCCAGATCGAGGGCACACTTGCCCTGGGGGCAACGTGGTGGCAAAGCTCGAGGGAAATGCTCCGTTATTCACGCTCCGGGTTGTTCGGCGCGGTCATGCTGGGCCTGGCGCGCGCTGCCGGCGAAACGATGGCCATCACGATGGTCATCGGCAATAGCAGCCGGATACACGCGTCGCTTTTCGCTCCCGCGCAGACGATGTCCAGCTTGCTCGCCAACGAATTTGCAGAGGCAAGCGGCGCGCTGCACCGCGCGGCCCTGACGGAAGTGGCGCTAATCCTCCTTTTAATGTCGCTGATGTTGAACGTCGTCGCTCGGTGGCTCGTCGTGGGCGCCAGCGCTCGAACGGCAGCCGCCCATTGACCTGTTGGCAGTACGCAATGAATGAGTCCGCCCTGCATCCGGTTCATCAACAACGGCCGCTGTACCGGCGGTACGTCGCGGCTCAATCCGCTTTGATGCAATTGCTGTGCGTGGGCGCGACCGCTTGTATCTTCTCAATCCTTGCACTCGTCATGATTTATGTGCTGGTGAGAGGCTTCAGCCATTTGAGCAGCGACATATTTACAAAGTTGCCTATTCCGCCCGGAATGGAAGGCGCTCCGGGTGGCTTAAGGAATTCGTTAGTCGGAACTGGCATATTGATCGGGCTGGCTGCGGTGATGGGAATCCCAATTGGCATCCTTGCAGGAACTTACCTATCGGAGTATTCGGTCCGTTCCTGGCTGGCCGCGCCGGCCAGGTTTATTGCCGACGTGCTGACGGGCGTTCCATCGATTGTCGTTGGCATACTCGGTTACGAGCTGTTGGTCGTGCCGATGGGCCGGTTCAACGGCTACGCAGGCGCGTTCGCGCTGGCATTTATCATGATTCCCATTATCGCGCGGACGACGGAGGAAATGTTACGTCTCGTGCCCAACAGTTATCGCGATGCGTCGATTGCCTTTG
>DATFGJ010000331.1:0-23271 GCA_035249585.1 Lacipirellulaceae bacterium | reverse complement strand
GGGCATCATGCGCGAGATTCATCGTTGGGGGGCCCACGCGATGGTGATCACGGTGTGGCTGCACATGTACCGCGTGTTCCTCACGGGGAGCTACAAACCGCCGCGCGAGTTCAACTGGGTTATCGGCGTCATCCTGTTATTGCTCACGCTCCTGCTGTCGTTCACGGGCTATTTGCTGCCGTGGGACCAGCTGGCGGTATGGGCCATTACGGTCGGCTCGAATATGGCACGTGCCACGCCCGTTCTCGGCCAAGAGGGACCAGGGCACCAGCTATTGAACCCTGATCTTTTAAGTCTGGGAGGCTACCCGATGATCACTAGCGGCACCGATGCGCGCTTTGCGCTGTTGGGCGCGCGGAACGTCGGCGAAGAGACGCTCAACCGGTTTTACATCCTGCACTGCATCGCGATTCCGCTCGCCGTCGCGCTCCTGCTGGCGATTCACTTCTGGCGTGTGCGCAAAGACGGCGGCATCAGCGGACCGTTGTAGCGGGGAGCGGGGAGCATGGAGCATGGAGCAGAGAGTAAGAGAGCGGAGCGTTTGATTCAGTCGCTTGCGGTTTAGCTGAAAAGCATGCACGGCATTTCACCACAACAATTTGCCGAGGCGGTCTCATCGTTTCTGGTGCCCTACTATTGGGCGCTGGCCGCGATGAACGGCATCGCCGCGTATTACATGTGGCAGAAGGCCGAGCCGGTGACCTATTTCCGCACGCGGCTGCCGGGCTTCACGGTCGCATTCACGAACGCCTTGCTGTGGACGATCGTGGCGATCGGCTATGTCGTTTTGGCCTCGTTCGCCGCGAGCTCAAACCTGAGCACGATCCCAAAAATGCCGGTCGCCTTCCGCGACCTGGTGAACCAAAGCACCGGGCCCGTGATTTACACGGTCGGCACCACGATCGCGCTGGTCGTGCTGTACGTGTTCCGCGCGTGGTTCGTGCGGCCAACCGTGGCGTGGACGATCTGGAACCTGATGCTGCTCTTTCTCGGCCTGTCGATGCCCGATCCCAATTTCTACGCCATCGTGGCCAAGCCGGACAATGTGCCGATTGTGGCGCTCGTGTTCCTGTTGGCTTTCTTCACATGGCTGGCAACTTACCGGGCGGTCGAGAACGATCGCCGTCTGGAGCAAGGCTTGCCGCCGGTTGAGAAGCTCGACAACGAGAAAGTGCTCGTGTGGCCCGACCTGGTCTACACCGAGATGATCTGCATGATCGCGCTTACGGCACTACTCATCTTCTGGGCGATCTGGCTGCAAGCGCCGCTCGAGGAACCGGCAAGCAGCGTGAAGACACCCAACCCGTCGAAGGCCCCTTGGTATTTCTTGGGCCTGCAGGAAATGCTCGTGTACTACGACCCGTGGATGGCGGGCGTCGTGCTGCCGAGCCTCATCATCGTGGGGCTGATGGCGATTCCCTACATCGACTTCAACCGCACGGGCAACGGTTATTACACGATTAAGCAGCGCCGATTCGCGTACATCACGTTTCAGCTCGGCTTCCTGGAGCTGTGGGTGACTCTGATTGTGCTGGGGACGCTGCTGCGCGGACCGAACTGGAACTTTTTCGGCCCCTACGAGGCTTGGGATGCGCACAAAGTGGAAGCGCTAAACAACGTGAATCTGTCGGAATACTTCTGGCAGTGGTGGCTGGGCATGACCCTGCCGAAAGCGCCGCCTGGGGCTGATTTTTTCACGCAACTCGGGTACATCGTGTGGCGCGAGTGGCTTGGTATCGTGCTCGTTCTCGGCTATTTCATCGCCTTGCCGCCGATTCTGGCCGTTACTGTGTTCCGCGGCTTCTATCGGCGGATGGGTTTTATTCGTTACATGGTGATGGCCAACTTGCTTTTGTTCATGATGTCGCTGCCGATCAAGATGGTCTTGCGCTGGTCGTTTAATTTGAAGTATTTGATTGCGATACCGGAGTATTTTTTGAATTTTTGATGCGCCAAATATGGACGCATTGTTACGGTAGATTCGGCGTTGCCGCCGACGCTAAGCCCCAATGCCCGCAACTGAAAAAACTTGGCGCGACCAGGCCCGCATGCACGTCATTTTTGGCGTGTCCTCGATCGTGATGCTTGTCGGCACTATCTGGATGCTGGCCAAAGATCACAATCGCGAGTGGCGCCGGTGGCAGCTCGATGATCGGGCCCGCGAGCGGTGGACCATCCAGGCGCAACTGGCTCAGGAGGAAGCCGAATCGACCGCGCGGCAGCGCGAACTTCGCGAACAGCTCACCGCGGCTAAGCGCGCCCGGGTGGATGCCTCACTCGTGCAGGAATTCAAGGCGGCGGTGACTGCGGAGAACCGGCGGCTTGGCAAGGAGAAGTCAGCTGCCGAATTTCGCGAGGTTGACCAGTCGCTCACAGCCCTGGAAAACGCCGAGCTTGGCAGCGATGATGCGGCTGACGCTCGCGCGAACTTGATCGACGCGCTCAATGATTTTGCGCAAGAGGCACGGCGTCGCGAGAATCAGCTTCTCACGGAGAAGAAATTTCTCGCCGCCGATCAGACGGCGGCCGTGAGCGCACGTGGTCTCGCGATCGGCGAAGGCCGGTCCACCGCCGAAATCGAAGCTCGCATTCAGAAACTCGCCGACCAGATTCTGACAAAGGACGCCGAGCTGGCGGAGGCCAAGGACTACCGACTTAAGCTGGAAGCGAGTCTAAGGCAGATTCAAGCCGACGAGCTAGAAAAGGAAAAGCAGCTTGCCGAGATCGACGCAGAGCTCGATCGCTTGCACGAGAACATGGAGCTGTACCCGGCCGATCCGCTCGATGCGCCTGGCGAATGGCTGAACCGACTGCCCGTGCTCGATGCGCTGTACACCGGCAATGTGAAGCTCGACCAGATCTGGTTGCCGGACATGAAGATCAACTACAACTTCAGTTATGTTGCGCGTTACGACCGCTGCATCGTCTGCCACCGGGCGATCGACAAGACGGCGCCCGGTTCGGCCACCGAGCCGGCTTATCCGGCGATTCCGCGAAGCGAGCGCGAGCAAGTCGTGCAACTGGCGACGCCTCCGCAGCCGACAGTAACGGACTTGTACGGCATGACCTTGGCTCCGCCGGCGGAAAACGCGCCTGGTGCAGCCATCATCCAGGAAGTTGTGGCCAAGAGCTGGGCCAGCGACGCTGGCTTGAAGAATGGCGACGTCATCTTGGAAGTTGCGGAGGAAAGCGTTGCATCGGCCGCTGATGCCGAGAAGCTTCTCGTTGATCCAACCACCTGGGGCGAGCCAATCGAGCTGCAAGTTCGCCGCGCAGGCGGCGAGGCGGAAGAAGCCGTCGAATTGAGAACGCCCACGTTGGACTACTTGTATGGACTGATACTCACGCCGTACGGCCAAGTGAACAAGGATGATGTGACCGTTCAGGTCGTCAAGCCGCAAAGCCGCGCTGCATTAGCCGGTCTGCAGATGGGCGATGTCCTGCTGGAAGTCAACAATGGGCCGGTCGATTCGTTGTCAGATGCCGAGCATTACCTGCTCGGTGAAATCAAGTGGGAACAGCCGTTTTCACTTACCATTCGGCGAGGATTGAACCAGCCGTTCACGTCGCACCCGCGGCTGGATCTTTTCGTCGGCAGCTCGAGCCCGCACAAGAAGGGCGAAATGGGCTGCACGATCTGCCACGATGGGCAGGGCAGTGCCACGGAATTCAAGTGGGCCTCGCACACGCCCAATGATCCGCAGCAAGCGCTCGACTGGTCGCGAAAACACGGCTGGTTCGACAATCACCACTGGATCTTTCCGATGACGCCCGAGCGGTTCATCGAAAGCAATTGCCTCAAGTGTCACCATGAGGTCGTGGAGCTCGAGCCGAGCGAGCGATTCCCGGAGCCGCCGGCGCCGAAGCTAGTGAAGGGGTATCACCTGGTGCGGGAGTTCGGCTGCTACGGCTGCCACGAGATCAACGGTTACGACGGGGCGAAGCGCATCGGGCCGGACATGCGGATCGAGCCGAACTATTACGAGGTTGCATCGCAGATACTGGCCGATCCGGGCTTGAACGATGAAGAAAAAGAACTTGCCCGCACGGTGGCCGAGCGGCCAGAGGATGCCGAAGCGCGCAACGACTTGATGCGGGCGATACAGGCGGATGCGGCGCTGGCAAGTGCGGACGCAAAGCCGCCCCTTGGCCGTGAGCTCGGGGAGGAAGGGCAAGCGGATAATGCGGCGGGCGACGAAGAACAAGAAGCTCGGCTCACGGAGGCCACACACGCGCTGGCCGATGCGCTTGGCGATCTGGATGCGCCCGGCAGCCTCCGCCGTGTCGGCCCCAGCTTGCGGCACTTGGCTTCAAAGGTCAATTATGATTGGCTCTACAATTGGATTCGCCGGCCGGCCGACTTCCGCCCGTCGACCCGCATGCCGCAGTTCTTTCTGCAGGACGAACACTTAAATCCGAAGCGCAAGGATTTCACGATCCATGACGCAGCCGGAAAGGAAGTAAAGGTCACAGACCGCGAGTACACGGCTCGTTTTGAAAACATTGAGATTCGCGCGCTCGCCGAGTACTTGTTGGCCCACAGCCAGCCAGGATTTGAGTACATCCAGCCGCCGCAAGGCATCACGGAGCAGCCGTCGGCCGAGCGCGGCCGATGGTTGTTCGAATCGCGCGGCTGCCTGGCCTGCCACTCGCACGCCGAATTTCCCGGCATCGCATCGAACCAAGGGCCTGACCTGTCGCGCATCGCGGCCAAGTTAAACACCGAAAAGGGTCAGCAATGGCTCTACAGTTGGCTCAAAGACCCCAAGAGCTATCACACGCGCACCGTGATGCCGAATTTGTTTCTCGACCCGATCAATGAAGTTGATGCCGCCGGGAATCCGACCGGCAGCGTGACCGATCCGGCGGCCGACATCGTGGCGTTTTTATTGGGCGTGCCGGCCAACTGGCAGCCGGAGGTGCCGCCGCCCACGGGCGAGCTGTCGGCGGACGAAAGGGCCGCACTCAACGATCTCACGACGGTGTGGCTCAGCGCAGCCTTCCCGCGTCGCCGAGCCGAGCGCTTCGCCACAAACGGCATCGATGATCGTCTGGCTGCGACCGTGAAGGTCGATGAGCAGGTGCTTGTCGGGGAGTATCAGAACGATGAGGACAAAACGAAGCGACAGCTGGAATATGTGGCCCGCCGTTCGCTGAGCCGCTATGGCTGCTTCGGCTGCCACGATATTCCAGGCTACGAAACGGCCAAGCCGATCGGCACGCCGCTGGCGAACTGGGGACGCAAGGACCCGGCCCAGTTAGCTTTTGAAAACATCGGCACATTCCTGGCCAGTCACGGCGTCGACATCGAGCGCTCCGGCCAACACGGCACCGAAGGCACCGGTCCGCACCGTGAAACGATCGGTGTCGGTGATACGAGCGAAACAACCGTGGCGGCAATCGAAGACGAGCATGGCGAAGAACCCAGCGAAGAACACGGCGGCGGACATGGCCACGGGCTCGACCCGCTCGACGACAAATACGATTCCGACACGGCGTACTTCCTGCAATCGCTCAACTCGCATCAGCGAAACGGCTTCCTCTGGCAAAAGCTGCGCATGCCGCGGAGCTACGATTACGAAACCACGCGTACGAAGCGCTACGACGAGCGGCTGCGCATGCCGAAGTTCAACTTCACCGACGAGGAGCGCGAAGCGGTGATGACATTCATCCTCGGCCTGACCAGCGAAGCGCCGGCCGAGCGATATATTTACAGGCCCGCTCCGCGGCAGGAGGCGATCGTCCAGGGCCGGCACGTGCTCGACAAGTACAACTGCGCCGGCTGCCACGTCGTTGACATGGAGCGATGGGAGATTGCGTTCGAGCCGGACTGGTTTGAAGAGCCGCCCACGCCAACTGAGTACCCATTCCTGATTCCACAGCCGGCACCGGAGCAGATCGAAGCCTCGCTTGCACTCGATCGCCGAGGCCTGCAGCATGCGGAGTTGTACGGCATGCCGACGCGAGACGAAGCCACGGGCGCGCCGCGCGTCGTGGACGAAGACGGCGTGCCGATCGAGCCCGATGACACCGAGTCCCAGCCGTTCTATGAATTCCAACTGTATGAGCATGCCCTTGTGAGCGGCGCGACACGATTGGTCGGCTTGCAGAACCTCATGATCCCGGCCAAGCGCCAGGGCGGCGGCCCGGTCCGCGGCACCGCGCACCCAGGTTACGGCGGTGACCTCGCGAAGTATCTCTATTCGCGCGTGATCGCGGAGGAGAAAAAGTTAAACCCGGCGGCGGTCGCTTCGGAGGCTTGGGGCTGGCTTCCGCCGCCACTGCACCATGAAGGTGAGAAGGTGCAAACCGATTGGCTGCATGACTTTCTCATGGACCCGATCGCGCTCCGGCCGGCGGTGGTGATGCGAATGCCCAACTTCCACATGTCGAGCGACGAGGCCTCGAAGCTGGTGAATTATTTTGCGGCCAAGAGCAATGCCGAATTCCCTTACGAGTATAACAACCGCCGCCGTGGCGGGTACCTGGCGCGGCTCGAAGAATCGCATCCGGAGCTGCTGGATGATGCGATGAAGATCGTCACCAATGGCAATTACTGCGTCAAATGCCACGCTATCGGCGACTACGAAGTGCGCGGCACCGTGAAAACGCTGGGTCCCGACTTGGACCAGGTGTACCGGCGGCTGCGGCCCGATTACATGCGCCGCTGGATCGCCAACCCGCAGCGCATCTTGCCCTACACCGGAATGCCGGTCAACATACCGTACGCCGCCGAGCCCCCGAATCACGGCGGCGTGAGCCAGGAGCTGTTCCCCGGTACGAGCATCATGCAGCTCGACGGAGTGGTGGATTTATTGATGAATTACGACGAGTATGCCAAGCGGCAAACGTCGGTGAAGGGACTTGTACGAGAGCCGACGGCGCCCACGGAAACGCCGCCGGCCGCCAGCGACCAACCACCCAACGACCGCGCAGCGAGCCGGTGACACGATGTGGGGCGATAGCGTTCCGCTAAACAACACACGATGAGGCCAATCATGAGCAAAACATTGAAGAGCAACAAGGCGGTGGTATTCGGTTTAATCGCACTGCTAGCCGCATCCAACGCCGCGGCCGCCGAGTGGGGCTCTGTGAAGGGCCGCTTTGTTGTCGACGGCACGCCGCCGAAGCTTACGCCACTGGCGGTGACCAAGGATCAGCACTGCATCGACTCGAAGCCGGTCAACGAAAGCGTGGTCGTCGGAGAAGACGGCAGCTTGGCCAATGCGGTCGTTTATCTGCGTCCGCCGCGCCGCGGAAAGGTCGAAGTGCATCCTGACTACGCGGCCAAACTCAGCGAGCCGGCCGTGCTCGACAACAACGGCTGCTCGTTCAAGCCGCATGTAACCCTCGTGCGCGTCGGCCAGCCGTTCGCCATCAAGAACTCTGATCCGGTGGGTCACAACACAAAGGCGACGTTGCTGGTGAACGGCGCATTCAACGTGACTATCGCGTCGGGCCAGGAAATGAAAACTCCACTCACCAAGCCCGAGCGCATGCCGCTGCCGGTGAATTGCAACATTCATCCGTGGATGCAGGGCTACGTATTGGTGCAAGACCACCCCTACATGGCCGTTTCGGGAGAAGACGGTACGTTTTCCATCGAGAACATCCCAGCGGGCAAACACGAGTTTGTTTTTTGGCATGAATCCGGATGGGTTCAAAACGCAACGGCAGGCAAAGCAAAGACTGACCGAAGGGGCGTGGCAGAACTCACGATCGCCGCCGGACAAACTCTGGATTTAGGCGACATTAAGGTGCCGGCTGCGAAGTTGAAGTGAGCATTTTAAGCGCAATAATGAGCCGTTACTCGTTCTACAACTTGATTGTGACCGTCGCCTTTGCCATGGCGCTCGCCGGCTGCGGCCGCCAAGCCGATCTGGGCCCCGTGGCGAATATCGAATCGGCCAAAGCGATTCGAAAGGTGCTGGCGGCCGGCAGCGCCGGCGGCGAGGAGACGGCGGTGGCGGCCTCAACCGGCACCGGCTGGGCCACGCTGCGCGGGCAGTTCGTTTACGACGGCACGCCGCCGCAGCGCCAGCCGTACAACGTCACCAAGGAGCACAATATTTGCGCTCCTGGCGGCCAGGCTCCGTTGCAAGAGAAACTCGTCGTCGACCAGGATTCGGGCGGCATTCAAAACGTGGCGATCTATCTGCGAGAAGCGTCGCGCGTCCATGACTCAGCCCAGCCGAAGACCGAGTCGGTCGAATTCGACCAGAAAGAGTGCGTGTTTCTCACGCATGTGATGCCCATCTCCGTCGGGCAACCGATTCAGATCAAGAACAGCGACTCCACGGGCCACAACACGAAAATTGAAGGCCGCGCCAACACGTTCAATCAGACCATTCCAGCCGGGGGTTCGATTCCCTTCACGCCACAGCGCGAAGAGACAGCGCCGGCGCCTGTTTCTTGCAGCATCCACCCATGGATGAGCGCGTATCTGTTTCCGCGAAAGAACGGATATGTGGCGGTGACCGATGCGGAAGGCCACTTCGAAATCGCCAATTTACCCGCGGGCGAGCCGCTTGAGCTGCAGGTCTGGCACGAAAGCGGTGCTGCCCCAGGCTTGGGGTTGGTTGGCGCGACGCCGGATGCGCCCGATGTGAAATGGTCAAACCGAGGCCGGGTCTCGATTACATTGCAGCCGGGCGAAGAGAAGGATATTAAGGTCGTCGTGCCGCCAGGCGCGTTTCGAGGCTAAGTCTGGTTGGTTCGCTCGACAGAAATGAAAATGGAAATCAGTAGTAAGGAAAGAATGGGAGAGGGGGAGATTAGGAGAGCGGGAGACACGGCCTGTGGCCGTGCCCATTGGTCTCCCCATCTCCCCCTCTCCCCATCTCCCACTCTCGGCATGCATCACACCAGGTTTCCAAAACGTATCAGATTACTTATCGGCGCTTGCGTCGCGATGCTCACCGGCTGCGGCCAGGCTCCGCCTGCCCAGTTTCGGCTCGACATGACGAATGTCGTCGACAAGCAACTTGCGCGGCCGCATCAGGCGCAGATCGCGAATGTTTTGGGGGCGATGTTCGGCACGCCCGACGAGCCGTTTGCGCTGGGGGAGACGGGCCTCAGCCAGCGTCGACTCCACATGGCTGCCGGGCCGGTTCAGAGCAACGACCTTGGCGCGAAGCGCGGCCTGTATCGCCGTCATTGTGCCCATTGCCACGGCATTTCCGGCGACGGGCGCGGCCCGACGGCTGGTATCTTGAATCCGTATCCGCGCGACTACCGCAAGGGCAAATTCAAGTTCAAGGGCACGCAGTACGCCGCCAAGCCGACTCACGAAGACCTGCGGCGCATCGTCCACGACGGAATCCCCGGCACTGCGATGCCGTCGTTTGCCCTGTTGCCGCCGGACGAGATCGACGCTTTGGTGGAGTACGTGAAGTACCTCAGCATCCGCGGTGAGATGGAGACGCGGCTGGAAGACTACGTGTTCGACGCAGTGGATCCGGAAGAGGAATTGGATTTGGAAAAGGATGAGGGCCACCGCGAGGAAGTAATGGCAATGCTCACGGAGATTGCTACGCCCTGGCAAGAAGCCGCGGAACAAATCATCGTGCCGGACGAGTCAGCAATCCCGCCGGCCGACCGCACCCCGGAAGAGATCGCCGAATCAGTGGCCAAGGGCCGTGAGCTATTTTACAGCGCCACAAAGGGCAATTGCCTGCAGTGTCACGGTCCGACCGGGTTGGGCGACGGCGAGCAGACCGACTTCGACGACTGGAGCAAGATTAACAAAGCGTTCATCGACAACACCGCCTCGCTGGAGACCGAGATCGAGGAGCTCCAAAAAAACCTCGCGGAGCTGAAAGGCGAGGCGCACGACGAAGCCGAGGCTGAGCTGGACGCGAAAGTTGTCGAGCTGAAGCAGCGCCGCGAGTGGATGGCTCACTTGCTGCCGCCGCGCAATGCGATCCCGCGGAATTTGCGAGACGGTTCGTATCGCGGCGGACGACGGCCAATTGACATTTTCTGGCGCATTTATGCCGGAATCCCCGGCATGCCGATGCCCGGCGCCGCGCAAAGCGGCGCGGGCGGAACCGGACTGAGCCAAGAAGAAATCTGGCAAATTGTCGATTACGTTCACTCGCTGCCGTTTGAGCCAGTCAGCCGACCGCAGAAGCGGCCGACGAATGTGGAGGCGGTGAATTAGTTGTGGTGAGTAGGTGAGTAAGTGAGTAGGTGAGTAGGTAACGCTAAACAGGCACAACTCACCTACTCACTTACTCACGCTTGGAGATAAACGTGAATCGTTTTTGGGCCCTTGTATTCCTCACCGTGCCGGTGTTCGGCGTGCTGACGTTCGTCGTCGCGCCGTATTTCAACCACTGGTTTCCGCCGGATGTTTCCGAGCACGGACGGATCATCGACCAGCTGTTTATGTTCATTTTGTGGCTGACGGGCATCTTGTTCATCGCGACCGAAGGCGCTTTGTTTTATTTCGCCTGGAAATATGATCGCCGCGTGAATCCCGAGCCGGTCAAGTTTTCGCATGGCAGCCATACGCTGGAGGTGGTGTGGACGATCCTGCCGGCGGTGACGCTATTGTTCATTGCGATTTACCAGATGAACGCCTGGGCTGACGCCAAGATGCGGCGGCCGGACATCCCGGTGACGGCCGAGATCACTGGCCGGCAGTTCAACTGGGACGCTCGCTATCCCGGCCCGGACGGCGAGCTGCACACTCCCGACGACGTCGTGCGTGAGGACGGCGACATTCACTTTCCTGCCGGCGAGGAAGTGCTGCTGGTGATCAAGAGCGCCGACGTGCTGCACAGCTTCTTCCTTCCCAACTTACGCATGAAGCAGGACGTTGTGCCCGGGATGGAGCAGTACATGTGGTTCAAGTCGCGTGAGACGGGCCGATTCGACATCGTTTGTGCCGAGCTTTGCGGCTGGGGCCACTATCGCATGAAAGGACGTGCGACGTTTGAGCCGCGGAGCGAGTTTGAGGCGTGGCTTAAGGCGAAGGCCGAGGAGCAGAATGCGCGCACAGTGGCGGTGGCGGAAACGGAATGAGCTGAGCGGCGCTGCGCTGGGGCCGCCGGGGTCTAGGACGACGCGGCTCGCTAATTTGATAACGGATTCGAAGATCTGACACCTGATACCTGACTCGCTTTTTGATATGGCTTCCGTAACCGTTCCTACTCACGCGCACGGCCACGTCGAGCATGCCCACACCGGCAGCTTCCTCTCGACGTATGTCTTCTCGCGCGACCACAAAATCATCGGCATCCAGTTCTTGTTCAGCACGCTAATCTGGTTTGCAGTAGGCGGCTTGCTTGCGCTCGGTGTTCGCTGGCAGCTGGCGTATCCCTGGAGCGACGTGCCCGTGCTGGGCAATCTGCTGCACGCTTCCGAGGGCGGCCAGATGGCGCCCGAAACGTACACGATGCTATTCACAATGCATGCCACGGTGATGATCTTCCTGGTGATCATCCCGATTCTGGCCGGAGCGTTCGGCAATTTCCTGATCCCGCTGATGATCGGCGCCGACGACATGGCATTCCCTACGCTCAATATGCTGAGTTACTGGTTCATGTGGCCGGCCTTCATAGCCTTTGGATCCAGCTTCTTCGCCGAAGGGGGCGGGCCGAGCGCCGGCTGGACGAGTTACACGCCCCTTTCGCTCACGATGGACGCGCAGGTGTACTGGCTCATCGGCCTGTTGTGCGTCGGTGTCTCGTCGATGATGGGCTCGGTCAATTATCTCACGACGATCATCCAGATGCGCGCCCCCGGCATGACGATGTTCCGCCTGCCGATGACGATCTGGGCCATGTTCATCACCGCGATTCTGCAAGCCTTCGCATTGCCAGTGCTCACGGCGGCGGGCTTCATGCAACTGGCCGACATCACCCTAGGCACCGGATTCTTCATCCCCGAAGGCTGGAGCGCGACCAACTCGCCGCACCACTCCGGCGGCGGGCAGCCGCTGTTGTGGCAGCACCTGTTCTGGTTCTACAGCCACCCGGCCGTGTACATCATGATCCTGCCGGCGATGGGCATGGTGTCCGACATGATCTCCACTTTTGCGCGCAAGCCGCTGTTCGGCTACAAGCCGATGGTGTACTCGATCGCGGGCATCGCGGGCTTGGGCTTCATCGTGTGGGGCCACCACATGTTCGTCTCCGGGATGAACCCGGTGCTAGGCATGACGTTCATGGTGGCCACGATGTTTATCGCGCTGCCCAGCGCGATCAAGGTGTTCAACTGGCTGGGCACGATTTGGGGGGCGAGAATCCAATTCACGACGCCGATGCTTTTTGCTTTGTCGTTCGTGTCAATGTTCATCATCGGCGGCCTGTCGGGCATTTTCATGGCGGCCACGCCGGTTGACATCTTCATCCACGACACTTATTTCATCGTGGCCCATTTCCATTACGTGCTGTTCTCGGGCACCGCGATGGGCGTGTTCGGGGCGATTTACTTCTGGTTCCCCAAAATGTTCGGCCGCATGATGAACGACAACTGGGGCAAGCTGCACTTCCTGTTGACGTTCATCTTCCTCAACTGCGTGTTCTACCCGATGCACATCCTGGGGATGGTCGGCTTCCCGCGCCGGCTGGCCGATCCGTACCACTACGGCACGTTCGCCCATTTACAGCCGCTCAACCAGTTCATGACGTGGTGCGCAATTGCAATGGTGGCCTCACAGGTGATCTTCATCGTGAACTTTTTCTACAGCATATTCTTCGGCCCCAAGGCCAGCCGCAATCCGTGGCACGCCAACACGCTGGAATGGCAGGCGCCCAGCCCGCCGGGCCACGGCAACTTCGATTTTCAGCCGGTGATCTATCGCGGGCCGTATGAGTATGGCTCGCCTGAGGTCGAAACCGATTACTATCCCCAGACGCAGCCGCCGCCAACGGACCAAGCGCCGCCGCCACCCAAAGGCCACTAGTCACGAGAAATCCACCTCAATTTAAGAATTTGAACATGAGGTAACAGAGGAAACGGAGCTTGTTTTAGTTCTCTGCTATGTCTGTTTCCTCCTGTTCAAAAAAGCAATCTCTTGTTAGCTGATCATCCAGACCGTGCCGTAGGTCGTTGGCCCCATCGCTGGGCCGTTGCCTTGGCGTGCGCGACATTCCCGCTGTTGTGGGTCGGCGGCCTGGTGACGACGACCGACTCCGGCATGGCGGTGCCCGATTGGCCGACAACTTATGGGTACAACCTTTTCCTTTATCCACTGAGCACGTGGCTGGCAGGACCGTGGGACATTTTCGTCGAACACGGCCATCGGCTGCTGGGCGCCCTCGTAGGCATGCTGACGATCGCTTTGCTCGTGTCGCTATGGCGCAGCAAAGAGCGTGCCTGGCTCCGCTGGCTCGGCGTCGCTGCCTTGCTGCTGGTCGTTTCGCAGGGCGTGCTTGGCGGAATGCGGGTGGTGTACGACCAGCGTGCCTTGGCGATGTTTCATGGCACGACTGGGCCCGTATTCTTCGCGCTGACCGTGGCGATGGCCGTATTCACCTCTCGGCGCTGGCAAGGCAGCGAGCCGAGTTCTCAGCACAGCCAGATCCCATTGCTGGCGATCGTAACATTCATTGTCATTTATTTTCAGATTGTATTGGGCGCGGTCGTGCGGCACGTGCCGGTCGGCAGTGAGCCGACAACATTTGCCTTGGCTGTGCGCTTTCATTTGGTCATGGCCGCAATCGTGTCGCTGCATATTGCCGTGCTCGCATGGCTTGTGTTGTTCGGCGCACGGCGCCTTCAGCCGCTTCGCGCTTTGGCCGGAACCCTGGCTGGCTTATTAATACTGCAACTCGTGCTTGGGGCCGGCACCTGGGTTGTGAAGTTCGCCGCTCCCTCCTGGGCGCCAAACTGGCTGAGTCCGGGCCAGCTGGCCGTTCAAGACGGCGGCTGGCTGCAAACGCACGTGATTACTGCCCATGTGGCGGTCGGCTCGCTGATGCTGGCCACCTCGTTGGCTCTTGCGCTTTTTGCCGTAAGAGTGCTGGCTTTACCGTGGTCCCCGCGTGAGCGGCGCATTGGCAAATTGGAGGCCGCCGTATGAGTCGCATCACGACGGCTACCACGATTGCGCTTACGCAAAGTAGCGCGCGCGCCCGCTGGCGGGAACGCGCTGGTGATTACGTCGAGCTGACCAAGCCGCGAATTGTCGCGCTGGAGCTGGTGACTGTCATCGTGGCGGCCCAGCTCGCGGCGCCGTGGGGCATCGATCGCTGGGTGCTCGTGTATACGGTGCTCGGCGCGGCGCTAGTGGCCGCCAGTGCCGGCGCGATCAACCAATGGTGGGAGCGCGCGACCGATGCCCGGATGAAGCGTACGGCCCGTCGGCCGTTGCCAGCGGGCCGGCTTATGTCGTGGCAAGTAGTTGTTTTCGGCGCCGCAACCTTGGGAGCAGGAATCCTGGAGCTTGCGTTGGGCGTTGGGTTGCAAACCGCCGCCGTCGCGCTGGCCACCTGGCTCGTTTACGTCTTCGCCTACACGCCGCTGAAAACACGCTCGCCGCTGAACACGGCCGTCGGCGCCGTCAGCGGCGCGCTACCGATCCTCATCGGTTGGACGGCCGCCGGCGCAACGATCGATGTCCGTGCGCTTTCGCTTGTGGCCGTGATGTTCCTCTGGCAGTTCCCGCATTTTATGGCGATCGCCTGGCTGCACCGGGCCGACTATGCTCGGGCCGGCCAGCGAATGCTCACGGTCGTCGATCCGACCGGCTTGCGCGCCGGGGCGCAAGCGCTTGTCGCGGCGCCTGTGCTGGTGGCGGTTAGTTTGGTGCCCGCGCTTTCGCCGCAGTCTGGTAGCGCTGCTGTTTACTGCCTGTGGGCGGTCCTATTGGGGGTCGGACAGGTGGCAGCCGCCTTGTTTTTTATGATCCATCGTGACGATATATCCGCGCGGCGGCTGCTGCGCGCGAGCCTCGTTTACTTACCATGCTGGATGGGACTGTTACTGATTATCGCGGTTTAACCAACGCAAACTGGCCGCTGGAGCGACCAGTCCAAACCCCAAGGCTCCGATACCTGACACCTGACACCTTTCGATATGTCTCATTCCCACGCCCCTAAATTCGCGTACCAGCCGGCGCTGCCGATTCCCAACGGCAAGACATGCCTGTGGCTGTTCCTTTCGACGGAGATCATGTTCTTCGCCGGGCTGATCGGCACCTACATCGTGCTGCGCTTTGGCGCCATTGCCTGGCCCGCCCCGCACGATGTGCATCTCAGTGAGCCCATTGGGGCATTCAACACGTTCGTTCTGATTTGCTCGAGCGTCACGGTGGTCCTTGCGCTGGAAGCGGCCAAGCGAAATCGCGCCGGCGAAGCCAAGGGCTGGATACTGCTCACGTTTGTTTTGGGCACGGTCTTCCTCCTCGTGAAGGGCTTTGAGTACAACGCCAAGTTTTCGCACGGCATTTACCCGTGGCGGCCGCACGGGCCGGTGTACGACAAGGCCGACATCCACTACGCCGCAGCGGTGCGCAAGCGGCTTATGGGGCTCAAAACAGGTTATCAACAGCAGATCGCCGGGGTCGAAGCCGAAAGGAATTCGGAACAATCCGAGTCGGCTCAAGCCGGGGATCAGATCAAGGAGCTGACGGGTCGGATCACCGTGGTTGATGACCTGCTCGCAAGAGTGGCGGATGCCGAGCTAGCGGTGCGCAATGAGCCCGATTCACCGGACGGCCGCATCAAGCTGATGGAGCTGGCCTACGAGATCTATCCGCCTCACGATCATCACGCGGTCGAGCGCGCGGCCGCGGCCGGCGCGGTGCCCGAAGGGCCGGCGATGCGCCTGGTGGCCTTCCAGGCCGCGGCCTCGCAGTCGCCAAGCCATAACGAAGCGGAACATGAAAAGGGTTTGAACGATACGTATTCGTGGCTGAAGCTGCCGATCATGATCCCCGGCGGTCCGATGTGGGCGAGCACTTATTTCTTGCTCACTGGGTTTCATGCAATGCACGTGCTCGTGGGCTTGATCGCGTTTGTCCTGCTGTTGATCCCCAGGCTGGACCGCACACGCGCCGGCATAGTGGAGAACGTTGGTTTGTATTGGCACTTTGTCGATTTGGTGTGGATATTTTTGTTCCCACTGTTGTATTTGTTTTGATAATAACCCGAAGCGCCAGCGAGGGATCCGGTAGTCTCTCGCTTACGCTTCGGGCCTAGTGTGCGACGTTGAGGTTCTTGTTATGTCCGAACACGGATCTGTGAATCTGCCCGGCACATACGGTCCCGAGCATGTCGTGCGCGAGCAGCCCGGCGTCGACCCGCATCATGATGGCGATGACCACGGCCACGGCGGCGTCGGCAAGTACCTCGTCGTGTTTGCCGCGCTGTGCATCCTCACGGGCTGCTCGTTCTTGACCTATACCGACTACTGGCCCTTCAAGGGCGACAAGCAGATCACTTGGGCCTTCATGATGGCCGTCTCCTGCACGAAGGCGATGCTGGTGATCATGTTCTTCATGCATTTACTATGGGAAGCGAACTGGAAATGGGTGCTTACAATTCCTGCCAGCTTCATGTCGATTTTTTTGATGCTGATGCTCGTGCCCGATATCGGCTGGCGGCAAAACAATGGCTTTGCGCGCTACTCGGATGATCGCCTGTTGTACGCCGCCGATCCGCCACATCGCGAAGAGAGCAATCACCGACCGGCCGAGGACCACCAGGCCCATTAGCCGTAGCGTGGGTCGAGCTCGGTGAGACCCACCACCGTAACGGGCGGTGGTTCTCGTGCAATTCGACCCACCCTACAATCGATGCCTACTCAACCGGCCATTGAAATCGCTCAACTAGCGCACCGTTACGGCGAGCGCGAGGCAATTCGCGACCTTACATTGAAGGTCAGTGCCGGCGAAATCTTCGCCGTGCTTGGCCCCAATGGCAGCGGCAAAACCACTCTCTTCCGCGTCCTGTCGACGCTGATTCCCATCCAGCGAGGCGAGGCTCGCATCCTTGGGCACGACCTGCGATGCGAGCCGCAAGCGGTGAGGCGCCAACTTGGCGTCGTGTTCCAAGCGCCGAGCCTCGATAAAAAGCTCACCGTGGCGGAAAACCTCATCCATTTCGGCCGGCTGTACGGCCTGGCAGGCCGCGACTTGACGTCGCAAACCGATGAGATGCTGTCCCGACTCGGCATCGCCGACCGCAAGCGCGATCTTGTGGAAAAACTTTCCGGCGGATTGCGACGGCGCGTCGAGATTGCCAAGGGCATGCTCCACCAGCCGCGGCTATTGTTGCTAGACGAGCCTTCCACGGGCCTTGACCCGGCCGCGCGCAGCGACCTGTGGCAATACTTCACTAAAGTGCGGGATCAGGATGGCGTCACAGTGGTCCTTACAACACATCTGCTGGACGAGGCCGAGCGGGCCGATCGAATTGCCGTGATGCACCGTGGACAGCTCGTGGCGCTGGATACGCCGGCTGCGTTGCGGGCCGCCGTGGGCGGCGACGCGATCACCATCCGCGCCGCCGATGTAGAGAGCCTTGCTGCGAAAATCGCCGACCGATTCCACATCCATCCGCAGGTCGTGGACAGTTCGGTGCGCCTTGAGCTGCCGGCCGGCCATGAGTGGATCCCGCGACTCATCGAGGCCTTTCCCGATCACATCGAATCGATCACGCTCGGCAAACCTACGCTGGAAGACGTCTTCATTCATGTCACCGGTCACCGATTTTGGAGCGAGCTGCCGACGGATAACGAATCGGTTAGCCACAACACACGAAGAAGAACGAAGACACGGAGACAAGGAGGCAAAGAGACAAGGAGATAGGTTAAACAAAGTGTCTACTTGTCTCCCCTCTCCTTGTCTCCTTATCTTGGGTTAGTTTAAACAATGAGCCAATCGATAAGTTCAACAACCGCGACCGTCCCTGCCTGGCCGGTCGTTGGCACATTGGCGCAGCGCGAGCTGGTGCGATTTTTCCGCCAGCGCAACCGCGTGTTCGGCGCGCTCGGCCAGCCGATTATTTTCTGGCTTTTGTTCGGAGCGGGGCTGGGCACTGCGCGCATCGGCGCTGACGACAAACTCGACTACGTCCATTTCTTCCCGGGCACGCTGGTGATGATCCTATTGTTCACGGCGATCTTCGCCACCATCTCGATCATTGAGGACCGCCGCGAGGGCTTCCTGCAGGGCGTCTTGGTGGCGCCGGTGCCGCGTTGGGCGATGATGCTCGGCAAAGTGCTCGGCGGCGCTGCAATCGCCATGGTGCAGGGCATCGTATTTCTCTTCCTGGGCTGGCTGGCCGGCGCGCTCGGCTGGTTTTCCGTCATGTTGACAACGCCCCTTGCCGTCTTCGCAGCCGTCGTTTTGATGCTCGTGATTTCCATCGCCCTGACGGCGCTGGGCTTTGTTATCGCGTGGCGCATGGATTCGACCCAAGGCTTCCACGCGATCATGAGCGTATTCCTGCTGCCGATGTGGCTACTGTCTGGCGCGTTCTTTCCGATGGACGTCGGGGGATGGGTTGGCGCAATCGTCCGCATCAATCCGCTCACGTATGGGGTGGCCGGCCTTCGGCATTATCTGCAAAATGGGATTAGCGACCTGACGGCATTGCCATCGCTGGCAATATGCTGGCTGGTTTCGCTCGGGTTTGCCGCGGCTATGCTCGTCGCTGCATGGCGCATTGCTGGCACGCGATCTACCGCCGATTTGTTATGAACGAACACGTCAAAACCACTTCAGAACGACCAGTCTCGCTCGGCCAGTCCGCTCCGACCGAGAGTGGAACGGCATTGCCATTCGTGTTGGCGGCCGCTGTAGTTGTGGCCATGGCGTACGGCGGCTGGAAATGGTGGCAGGTGGAGCAGTTCGAGGCCCGACGCGGCCAGGCGATCCGCGCGGACGTGGTCGGCCCGCCGATTGAGGACTTCGAGCTTACGGAGTGCAGCGGCGAATCGTTTCGCAGCGCCGACATGCGCGGCCACGTCTGGGTCGCCACTTACTTTTTCACCACGTGCCCCGGCCGGTGCATCGTGCTGAATCGAAACATTCAACGGTTGCACAATCTGCCGGAGCTTAACGACGTGACCTGGGTGAGTATTACCTGCGACCCCGACACAGATACGCTCGACGCGCTGCGCAAGTATGCCGACCATTGGCAAGCCGACCCTGAGCGCTGGCTGTTCTGCCGGGCTGAACTGGATTACACACGCCGCGTTGCGCGAGGAATGAGTTTGTCGCTTAGCCGGCAGGGTCACCAGGATTACGCTGTCGTGTTTGATAAATCCGGTAAGATGCGCGCCATGTTCGAAGCCACAAGCACGCGCGAATGCGAAAAGCTGCGATCGAAGCTGCTCGAGTTGCTTGAAGAAAATGCTCCGCAAAGCGTGGTAATGTTAAGTGAATAGCGGCGATGCTACGCATCGCCGGCTGGCCGGCCCCGGCGACCGGGCACTACGCGCAGCGTGGTCGGCGGCGCGGCTATTGTGTAACGAATGATACTTTCAGCGACCACGCTCCTTGCCGCGCACCCAATCGTACATGTGAATGCCTTGCTCAACGCAATTGCGACATCGCTACTGCTGTTGGGTCTATATTTCATCAAAAACGGCCGCGTCGAAGCGCACAAGCGTACGATGGTCACCGCCTTCGCCGTTTCGGCTGCCTTCCTGTCTTGTTACGTCTGGTATCACAAAAATGTGGGCCACGTAGAGTTTACGCATCCCGGTGCGGTTCGCTACGCTTATTACGCGATACTGGCCACGCATGTGCCGCTGGCGATGACGGTGCCGGTGTTGGCGGTTTGCCAAATCTACCTGGGATTTCGGGCGCTGGGGGGCTCGGCGGTACATCCGGCGGAACAACTGACCATGGCGGCGGCCTACCGGGTAAAACATATCCGCCTGGCGCGGTGGACGTTCCCGATCTGGCTGTATGTTTCCGTTACAGGCGTGATTGTTTATGCGATGCTCTACCACCTCTGGCCGCCAGCGGCGAAATAATCTAAAATTCAATGCCGGCAAAACGTTCGGAGTGCTACCGATGAAAGTCATCAATCATCCATTTGCTCCGGTGATCGCCCGCTGGGTGCTGATTGCGATGGCGATTCTGATGGTGCTATTGATCGCCAGCGTCGCGGCGGCCTGCCCGAATTGCAAAGACGGTCTTGCGCAAAACGACCCTCAGGGCCAATCCCTGGCCGCAGGCTACTACTACAGCATCCTGTTCATGATGGGGATGCCCTTTGCGATCCTTGGCACCTTCGGCGGACTGGCATATCTCTCGATCCGGCGCGCCCAACGTCAGCAGGCCGATTTGCTGGAATAATAGCCGGAGTGCGAAGCACCGCGGTAAACCCTCAGTCGGCGTCGCTGTCGGTTCGGCGCAGCATGGGCTTCTTTTCGTAGCTCGACGGCATCGAGCGCATCGTATCCGGCCACACATACTCCTCGAGCGCCACGCCGGCGCACCGGTGGGCCACGAGACGAACATACGTTAAGAACCGGCCCGCATCCTTGTCCAGTGTTTCGATCTCGACCGTGTTGTGTGGCCAGGCTTCGCGCTGCCATTGCGACCACAGTTTCCAGCCGTCCTCCATCGTGTCTGAAGTGGAAATCTCCACAAGCCCAGTCCGCTCCCAATGACGTCGCCACCACGCTACCGAATGGAGTGCCCACGCTCCTTGCGTCCAGAATTCGCGCAAATGCTCCGGTACGGGAGACGGCAGTTCTTCAACGATTCCCGCGCCGGCAATCGCCACGGGCCCGCCTGGTTTCACAAATTGAATCAGATAATTCAAGTACAGATCGTCCGTGCCGAAATAGGGGTAGCAATCAAGCGCCACGATGGCATCGAAGAAATCGGCCGCGAAAGGCAAGGCCCGAGCGTCGCAGTGTAAAGGATAAACTTGGTTCTCCAGGCCAGCGTCGCGAATACGCTGCCAGTTCTCCGTAGCGGCGATCCACAAGTCGGTTGCCCAAACTTCGACGCCGAATTCCCGCGCCAAGAAGACCGAAGACTTCGCCTTTCCACATCCAAGGTCGAGAATGCGCATTCCCGGCCGCAGATCCAATTGCTCGCACAACCATTCCGTCATCCATAGCACATTGCTGCCCATCGCTCCTTCCTTGATCCATTCGAAGTTGTAGCGACTGGAGCGCGGGAAGCGACGGTTTAGTTCTATTTCGTTCACGTTTTTGAGCTGTAGTTGAAGTGGTGGGATTTTCACGTTTCGGCCGGCCTGGCGGCCGGCGCTAAGACCGTTATTGGCGTCGCGGGTTCGCGCTCGACTGTTTCCCACTCTCAGCTCCGTGCTCCGAGCTCCCCGCTCCCGGCCAGGGGTCCCAGCGCTCATCGAACGCCATCCACAGCGCCCGGGCGTAGCGAAAAAACCAAATGGGGAACACGATTGCAAACAAACTCAATACGACAAGCCGCTGGCCGTCGCTTAGCCAATCTCGAAAGAACATCGTGAAGTACATCGCGACAACCAACAGTGCCGTGACGCCGTAATTGAAATAGATCGACCCGAGTAGATAGCCGGGATCGCGGGCAAACCGCCGGCCGCAGGAGAGACACGCCTCGTTCATTGCAAACCAGCCGCGAAAGATAGGACTTCGGCCGCAGGTCGGGCAGCGCAATCGAGCGGCACGCCACCACAACGCGAACATCGGTGGCGAGCGCTGCGTTGCGCGATCTGGGACTTCAAGTTCCTCGCGATTGGCCGCCATGACACGATATCGTATCGAACAGCGACTCGCAGTGCCACGGCGCGGGCTTGCCGCTTTCCAGCGCCAATGTTACCGTGCTCAGCATGTACACGCTCGCGCGAATGCTACAGATCGCCGGTTTGACGATACCGCTACTTTCCATCATCGCGCAACTGAACCAGCAGATCACTCTCAGCCAAATGCTTGGCTTTCTGGCGGTGTCAATGGGCGTGTTCGCGGTTGGCTATTTGCTACAGCGTTATTCAGGCGGGCCTTCGTGAACTAGCCCGCGTCTCACCGAATGGCGCTCAACTAGGCCGTGCCTTTGGACATCCGTATAATACGAACTAGAACACAATCGAAGATTATATGTGGCGCTGCCGCGATAGATGGATTGCAGTGCCTGGGCAATGCGAAAGCGGTGGGAAAGACTGATTTGGAAACGTTGTACCGATTTCGAAAATCGTTCTGTGCCGCATGCGTAGCGTGCTTTGCTATGTTGCATGCCGCCGTTGCTCAGCCAATCCAATTCGGCGTGAGTCGCTCGACTTCCGTTCGACTTTCGCCCGCGCGTGTCAACATAATTTCCGGAAGCATCGCAACCCGCCTCGAGCAAGCCCGCGCGCTTGCCAAGGACAGAAACTGGAACGACGCCATCGACATCCTGCGAGAACTCGCAGCCGAGCGCAGCGACGGCATCGTCGAGTTGGGCGATGGCCGATACGTGAGTTTGCGGACGGCATGTCATCTGGAACTTGCTCATTTACCGGCCGAGGGGCTGAGTGCGTACCGCCGGCGCGTTGACCGACTGGCAGAGCGCTTGTATCGCGAGGGCCGAGCCGGCCGCAATGAGCGACTGCTTCGCCGAGTGGTCGACGAATTCTTCTGCAGTAGCTGGGGGAACGATGCCCTCTTGGCCCTTGGCGAATTGGCACTGGAGCGCGGCGATTACGCAGCGGCCAGATGCAATTGGGAACAAATCAGCCCGCTGTTGCGCGGTCCGGCGGGGCAGCCATTGTGGCTTGCTTTGCGTGATGTCGATCTGAGCGCACATTGGCCGCAGGTCGAGCGACGCTGGCGCGAGCGGCCAAATCCGCCTACGTGGCTCGCGTACCCGGACACTCCGCTCGACCTGGCGGATGTGCGTGCCCGCTTAGTGCTGACGTCGATTCGCGCCGGCGATTTGAGACGGGCCAGAATCGAGCTGGAAGCGTTTCGCCGCTTTCACCCGGATTCCGCTGGGCTATTGGGCGGTCAAGGCGGGCCGTATGTGGCCTCTTTGGAACGACTGATCGCAAATGCCTCGGAGTGGTCCAATCAATCGCCTCCGGCCGATTGGCCCACGTTCGCCGGCTCGCCGTCACGATCGTCGGCTACTGGCATGTTAGGCCCGGTCACGGGCCCGATCTGGCGGCAGCCGATTGAGTTGACGCAAGCCGCGGCCGCGGATCGAAAAGTCCCAATGGCTACAACGGGGCAGGGTCCGATGCTCGGCAGTGCGCAGCAGCAAGGCCGTGAAGCCACGCGCCCGCTCGGCTGCTTTCCGGTGGTCGTCAATGGCGTAGTACTTTATGCGGATGCCACTCAACTTTACGCGGCCGACCTGATGACTGGGCGGCCGGCCAT
>DATFGJ010000330.1:0-5054 GCA_035249585.1 Lacipirellulaceae bacterium | reverse complement strand
GTTCATGGCGTATTACAGCCGAAGCTGGGAAAATCCGATCTTTCGCCGCGATCGGTTCCGCAATGTTTATCCGCAAAGCCTTCGGGAAAAAGATTCGCAACACTGGGCGATTTGGCCACTCATTTACCAGGACCCGTACCGTCGCGTTCGGACCGACGAATGGCCCCAGCAGCCGGGAAATCCCGTCGGCGTCAGCGGCTCCCCAAACCGGTACAATCTGTTCGGCACTGATCAACAGGGCTTCGACGTATTCGCGCAAATGGTGCATGGCACGCAGATCGCCCTCAGCGTGGGGTTTGTGTCGATGGGCATTGCTTCGGCCATCGGCATCACCATGGGCGCGCTGGCCGGTTATATGGGCGGCTGGGTCGACATGCTGCTGAGTCGGTTGATCGAGCTGGTGATGTGCATCCCCTCGCTCGTATTGATCCTTGCGCTAGTGGCGCTGCTTGAAGAGGTGAGTAATTACCACCTCATGGCAATCATCGGCGCCACAAGCTGGACAGGCATCGCCCGGCTTGCCCGCGCCGAGTTCATGAAGCTGAAGCAAATGGAGTTTGTCATGGCCGCCCGCGCCTCGGGAGCCGGGACGGCGCGAATCATGACGCGACATATCCTTCGCAACGCGCTTGCGCCCGTGCTCGTGCCGATCACGTTCGGCGTGGCTGCGGCGATCTTGATCGAAAGCGGTTTAAGCTACCTTGGATTTGGCGCCTCGCCGCCGAATCCGAGTTGGGGAACCTTGCTCCGATCGGGCCGCGATTCCATTGAGCACATGTGGTGGTTGGTCTTGTTTCCGGGCTTGGCGATATTCCTTACCGTGCTGGCATACAACTTAATCGGCGAAGGCCTGCAGGATGCAACCGACCCGCGCCTGCGGCAGGCCGCACACTGAAAGATGCATTTGATGTCTCACGCAAAGGCGCGAAGGCGTAATAGAACCGGAAACATAACCACGAACACTAAGGACACAAAGAAAGTAACGATAGAGCCGCTTAAATGTGAACGCATTAGTGTCACTTTGTGACCTTTGTGCCCTTAGTGGTTATCCCATCATGTTCTTTGCGCCTTCGCAACTTTGCGTGAGACTTCTTTCACATTAATTGGCAAACGCAGATGCCTACTCTCGTCCTCGAAGTCTCCGACCTCCGCACCTACTTCCACACCGAAGAAGGCGTGGTAAAGGCGGTCGACAATCTCACGTTTCGCCTCGAGCAGGGCCGTACGCTGGGCATAGTTGGCGAGAGCGGTTCGGGCAAAAGCGTCACGTCGCTTTCGATCATGAGGCTGCTGGCCTCGACGGCGAAGATTGAGTCCGGCCGAATTTCCCTTTTGGGGCGTGATCTTGTCGGCTTGCCGGAGCGGCAGATGCAATCGATTCGTGGCCGCGACGTGAGCATGATTTTTCAGGAGCCCATGACTTCGCTTAACCCGGTGTTCACCGTCGGCGCGCAGATCATGGAAGCCATCATGCTGCATCAGAAGGTGCCGAAGACACAAGCGCGGGAGATGACAATCGCGCTTTTGCGCGAGGTCGGCATTCCCAAGCCCGAGCAGCGCGTTGATTCCTATCCGCACCAGATGTCGGGCGGCCAGAAGCAGCGCGTCATGATCGCGATGGCGCTTTCCTGCAATCCGCAGCTCTTGATCGCCGACGAGCCGACGACCGCGCTCGACGTCACGATCCAGGCTCAAATCCTCGAAATCCTCCGCAAGCTGCGCGACGAGCGCGGCATGGCAATTATCTTCATCACGCACGACCTGGGCGTGATCGCTGAGATCGCCGACGAAGTGCTCGTGATGTTCCAGGGGCAAGAGGTGGAATACGGGCCGGTGCTGCAAATCTTCAGCCAGCCCAAGCATCCGTACACGAAAGGCCTCTTGGCGTGCCGGCCCCGGCTGGAGACGAAATATCGCCGGCTGCCGACGGTGGATGATTTCATGGAAACCGTGCACGAGAACGGCAACGTGCGCGTGATCGAGAAGCGGATGGACGCCGCGCGGCTCAAGCATCTTGAAGAAACCGGCCGCGGGCGGCTCTTGCACCCCAAGTCGGAGCTGGAATGGATCGGCCATCCGTGGGAGGAAGGCCATCATGCGCCGGGCACGCAATCGGTTGCCGAGGGCGCCAAGCCGCTCTTGGCAGTCGAGAAACTTCAAGTGCATTTCCCGGTGAGACGCGGCATCCTCGCGAGGACTGTTGATCACATAAAAGCCGTGGACGGCATCAGCTTCAATGTCTACCGCGGCCAGACGCTCGGCCTCGTGGGCGAATCCGGTTGCGGCAAGACGACGACCGGCCGGGCCATTTTGCGGCTCATCGAGCCGACCGGCGGCCGCGTCGTTTACGACGGCGTCGACCTCGGCTCCCTGGGTGGCGGCGCGCTTCGCGCGATGCGCCGCAAGATGCAAATCGTGTTTCAAGATCCGTACGGATCGCTCAATCCGCGGATGACGATCGAAACTGCGCTCGTGGAGCCGATGGTGATCCAAGGCATCGGCCGCAACCGGGCCGAGCGCCGCGACCGGGCGGCCCAACTGCTCACCGAAGTTGGCCTGGAAACGCGCTACCTGCGCCGCTATCCGCACGAGTTCTCCGGCGGCCAGCGGCAGCGCATCTGCATCGCCCGCGCCCTGGCGGCCGGACCGGACTTTATCATCTGCGATGAATCGGTCTCCTCGCTGGACGTTTCGGTGCAGGCCCAAGTGTTGAACCTTTTCAAAGACCTGCAGGAGAAACACAACCTCACATACATCTTCATCAGCCACGACCTCTCCGTGGTGAAGTTCATGGCCGACATGATGGCCGTCATGAACGAAGGCAAAATCGTCGAATTCGGCCCATCCGAAAACATCTACGCCAACCCGCGCGAAGACTACACCCGCCGGCTCATCGACGCCACGCCGAAAGACGACATCGACCTGGTCCGCCGCCGCGTGGCGGAGCGCGAACAAACACGAACTGTAAGCGTCTGAGTGTTTCAGCGATGGTCGAAGGAATGGCCGTATGGTATCGCCGACGTTCACGCCGCGATTTGCGCTAAGCTGGTTTTTTCTTTTGGCATTTGCATGGACATGGCTTTGCTGGTGGACGCTTTACGCGGCAACTTTGGGTTACGTCACGTTGCCAATCCCGCACGAGCATCTCGCGACGCTCGGGCAATTTGGCCCGTTCGCGGCCGCGCTCATGGTAACCACGGTCACAATCGGCAGATCGGGCGTTCGCGAGTTGCTGTTATCGCTTGTGCGGTGGAGAGCGCATCCGCGCTGGCCGGTTATCAGTCTGCTGCTGTTGCCCGCGACGATGATTGCCGCCATGGTGATCTACTCCTTTGTGAAAAACGGTTCGCTCGCCGGTCTTCAATTTCGCGCGTCATGGTCGACGCTGCCCAGGGACTTCGTTTACTTGCTGATTCTAGGCGGCGCATTGGGTGAAGAGCCGGGCTGGCGCGGCTTCGCTCTGCCGCGGATGCAGGCGCGTTACGGGCCGCTCGCGGCCAGCGTATGCCTGGGCCTGCTCCATGCCGTCTGGCATCTTCCCTTGTGGTGGCTCTATCCTCCGCCCTGCCCTTTTCCCGTCTACGTGGCCGGGGTCATTCCGATGACCGTGCTATTCACCTGGCTGTGGAATCACACTCGCGGCAGCGTCTTCTACAGCTTGATTTTTCACGCATCCTTAAGCACCGCGAGTGTCCGCTTGCCGGAGGTGCCGGCCTATTCAATCTGGGTGCTGCTTTTGTGGTCACTCGCGCTCGTTTTGTTGCTTTATGACCGGCAGCTCGGATATCGCGGGCTTGTTCTGCCGCCATCCAGGGGCTGATATTCGGGATCTCGATTAATGGTCAGGGCACAGTTAATAGTGAGGGCACAGTCGGCGGTTGCTTTTTATGGTTGCCGTGCTAATCTGAGATAAAGCCTTCTAAACACACAGGTTTGCCACTGAAAAGCCGTCCCATTGCATATCCATTACGTTGACGCGTGGTGGTGATGCAATCGGACGGCTTTTTTCGTTTCTACGCTGCAGCGAGTCAAGCAAACTTTGAGGTCGCGATATGAAACTTGGGCGTATCGTATTGGCACGTGGCCATCGCTTTTGCCGGTTGCCGGGCTGCCTGTTTGTTTCGCTTGCGCCTGTCCTGCTGACAGGTTCTCTCGCGTGCGGGCAAATCGTGCGCTTCGAAACCAGTGCAGGCAACTTCGATGTGGTATTGAAACCGACGAACCATGCACGCCTCCAAGGCCATGTGGATAATTTCCTGCAATACGTCACGAGCGGGCGGTACGATGGCACGGTGATCAACCGCGCCGATGAGAACTTTGTTTTGCAGATGGGCTTATATCGAACCGACGGCTCGGAGATTCCGGACACGGTTAGCGGGTTTCTGCCGATCGAGGCCTTTGCGCCGGTGATGGGCGTGCCCGCGCTCGAGGTCGGGCTTTCGAACACCGTCGGCACGGTAGGGCTCGCGCTGACGGGCGGTCCACAAGGCACGAATCTAGATTCAGGAACCAGCAGCTTTTTTATCAATCTGGGGAACAATTCGTCTTTGGATGATGACTTCGCCGTGTTTGCGCGTGTTCCGGACATGACGACGATCAACAACATCATGTCGCTCTCACAAGTTGACCTGACAACCGATCCGGATTTTGGCGCGGGTCCGGTCAATCTGGCTTTTTCGGACGTGCCGCTGCTCTCGAATGGAGACCTGGTGATCGTGTCGCGTGCTTTTGTTGTACCAGAGCCGTCATGGTCGGCTCTCCTGTTGGCTTTCTTCACGTTTTCGGCTTGGCGGGCGCCGCGCCCCTCGCATGTTGCAATCGATTAGGCGGCATGAACTGAGTGCTCGCCGTCATCCGCCAGCGGATCGCCGGCGACAGTCGTATCCCTCGGGAATTTGCCAAGATGCTCAAAACTCCCCCATGGGGTTTTGAGCATCTTCGTGTGATGCGGCCAACAGCCGACGCCGCGCTCGCGTGGTTTCGTGACAGGGTTTTGCCCCAGCGAAATTTTTTTCTTTTTTCTCGTGGGGCGAAACTCGGCGAATTTCGCCCCA
>DATFGJ010000329.1:0-3156 GCA_035249585.1 Lacipirellulaceae bacterium | reverse complement strand
CGCGGCTGCTGGCACGAACTTAGCCCGTCCTTCCTCCTAGGATAGGTCAAACCCCGTTCTTCACGGAGCCTTCCTCCCCTACGACAGCGGTTTACAACCCGAAGGCCTTCATCCCGCACGCGGCGTCGCTCGGTCACGCTTTCGCGCATTGCCGAAGATTCTCGACTGCAGCCACCCGTAGGTGTCTGGGCAGTGTCTCAGTCCCAGTGAGACGGGCCACGCTCTCACGCCCGCTATGCATCATTGCCTTGGTAGGCCATTACCCTACCAACTAGCTAGTACAACGCAGTCCGCTCCCAAGGCGGAATCACACCTTTGCTCCGAAGAGATCATCCGGCATTACCCACAGTTTCCCGTGGCTATTCCGGACCTCGGGGCACGTAACTACGCGTTACTCTCCCTTTCGCCGCTCTCAGGAACCGCTCGCCTGACCCCCGGCAGAGCCGGGGGCTGATTTTGTTATCCGGGTGGCTACACCCATCAAACGCCATCGCCCCGTTTCACCGGGGGCCTGGTGAGCGGTTCCCTACCGCTCGACTTGCATGCCTAATCCACGCCGCCAACGTTCATTCTGAGCCAGGATCAAACCCTTCAATTGGTGTATGCATTAAACAAGTTGGGCGAAGCCGCTTTCGCGACCAGGCCTCCCTCGTTAATGAGCCTTTTGAAAAAGTTTAATTGGCTATTCTGTTGAGGAGCATCTCACGCATGCGCCCAAGCTTTCGCCCAGACGCAAACGATCGACGCCCCTCAGCCATTTGATCAGTCTTGGCTGACAAAAAAATTGGAGGTCACTTACCAAATTGTCAAAGAGCAAAATGGCTCGCCTGCGGCGAGCGCTCAGCAGTGCTGAGCCCAGTATTCTAGCCATGTCCAGTTCGTGGACAAGGCCTAGAATAAAAAATCCCACCCGGGAAACGGTCGTCACAGCGACCTGCCTCCCGACTGAGACCGGATGTAATAATACGCTTCGGCCGCCGGGTGTCAACGGCTTAAATCTACGATTTTTGGCGGTATTTTCGGCCTTGTCGGCCTCCCAGTTCGCCCGCTTGAACCAGCTTCCCAAACACTGGCGAATTCGATTCCGGCGGCAGCATCTATCGCGAAATTGTGGCATACTGGGAGCACGCTTTTCTTAACTATAACGGGCGTGCGGCCATGTCCTGTTGTCGCGGCATTCGCGGAGCGACTACGGTCAGCGAAAACTCGCGCGAGGAGATCCTCGCCGCGACGAGGCAGCTCTTGGCGCTTATGGTCCGCCGCAACGGGATCGATCGCAAGGACGTGGCGAGCGCAATCTTCAGCACCACGCCCGATTTGGATGCCGAATTCCCGGCGCTGGCTGCACGGCAACTTGGCTGGCCGGACGTGCCCCTCTTGTGCGGTCATGAGATTGCTGTTCCCGGCTCGCTGCCGCGTTGCATTCGCGTGCTGGTGCATTGGAACACGGACGTGCCGCAAAGCGAGATCCAGCACATCTACATCCGCGATGCGGTGCGCCTGCGACCCGACCTGTGCAAGCTGCCGCCGGTGAATTGGGATGAGCTCGAGGCATGGATCAACGAGCAGATGAAGGAATCGCATTAGCGCGATTCATCACTCCGTAGCTAACTTAGCTTCTTAGCGTAGCCTGGTTACAATCGGCACCGCGAAGGCAAGCGCGCCGATCGCGGAAGACAGCGGCTCGGGAACGAGGGCACTAATCGCGGCGGCGTTCGCGGAATTCGAGTTCACAAACGCGGCTCGCCACACGACGAAGTCGGCAGCGTTCACCAAGCCGTCGCCGTTGCCGTCCGCCAGGCCGCTTGCGTCGCCGAACGCCGCCCGCCACACGTCGTAATCCAAACCATCGACGATTCCGTTGCCGTCATAGTCGCCCGTGGCGCCAAGACAGTTCGGACACGCCACCGGATCGATGAGAATGACCTGCGAGAACGCCGGCAGCTCAATCGTGGCCGACGGGATTGCCGCCGAAGTCCACATGCCCTCGAGCGGATCCGCTTGCGGCGGTTGAAACCTGGCGCCTTCGCCGGGCGATACGCGCCGCAGCGCTGCGAAGTTCGGAATATCAATCGATTCGGGACCGGTGTTTGCGTTGACAATCCATTTTCCCCAGGCGAAATCCCACACGATGGCATGGTCGAGTTGACCGTTTAGAGATTGATCGCCGTAAATTCCACGCTGCTCTGTTGTTGGCAGCGATGGAGTCGATCCGGCAGGCGTAGGGTTCGCTAAGTTCAGCCAGCGGTTGCGCTCGAACGAATACGTATCCGGAAGCGTTTCGGCGCCGACGTTGACTGCCGTGCTCAATTCGCTCGACGTGTCGTTGTACACGATGCGGTTATCGTGCAACTGGCCGTTCCGCGTATCGACAATGGCGTTGCCTTGATTCTCGTTGAGGATGCGCGCCACCCAGCGGAACGGGCGGTGCACGAAATTATGATGAAACACGCCGCCGTCAATATTCACCCAAGAAAATGCCGATGAGCCTCCGATGATAACGTTCCCTTCGGCAGTAATTTCGTCGGCTTCATAATTGGAGTCCCCGTCGATGAAGCGAAAAAACGCCGCCCCAGTGGAACCGCCGGCCTGCACGGCGCGGCCCGCATCGGGAGGCAGTTCTATGCGGTTGGCGCGAAACGTGATGTCCTTGCTGCCGCCCTTGGGCTGAAGCGTCGTGCCTTCATTCGCCGTGTTCGTGTGTGCGAACAACGAATTCTGGATGAGTCCGTGGTGACAGCCGACCATGTCGACCGCGCTGCCGCTTGTACCCCAATTGCGGACCTGAACACCCTCGATTAAAAACCTATCAACGCCCGATAGTTTGATTCCATCGTGGTTGCCGGGCGTAACGATGTCTCGCACGACGATGTTGCGCAGTGTAATGTCGGTGCTGGGCGTGGCGTCGGGCCCGCCATCGTCGATGTTGAGGCCGTTGCCCGAAGCGCCGTCGATCGTAAGGCCTCGCAGCTCGAGGTGGGCGGGATCGGTGAAGTGTAGACCGCCACCGCCCCCCTGAATCACCGGCGGGCGTTCGGGATCGGCGGCCGCAATGACGATAGGCTGTTCGGGAGTGCCCTGCAGGCCGGCGTGCGAGAGACCGCCGCGGTACGTTCCGGGAGCGAGGAGGATGGTCGTGCCGGGCGTCGCTTTCTG
>DATFGJ010000328.1:0-3249 GCA_035249585.1 Lacipirellulaceae bacterium | reverse complement strand
GTCGGATTGTTGCGCTACGGCACGTGTGGGCCAGTCTATCCGCAAGGCTGGCAGCTGGACGTCGAGGCGGCGGCCATCGTGCGTCTTACGCTGGATGAAATTCGCGACTTTGAGACGGCCGACTATCGCGTCGGCGTCCCGCTCACGTACGGCGTCGAAAACTGGCAGTTCAAGTTTGCCGTCTATCATCTCAGCTCGCACCTTGGCGACGAATTCGCGATCGCCAACCCGGGCAGTCTGGATGACCGGATCAATTATGTGCGCGACGCGGCGGTGATCGGGGTTTCGTACTATCCCCATCCCGCGTGGCGGCTGTATTCCGAAGCCGCTTACGCGGTGAACGTCGACGGCGGCGCCGAACCTTGGGAATTTCAGTTCGGCACCGAGCTATCGGAACCCGGCCCGACCGGCATGCACGGCACTCCGTTCCTCGCCGCCAACGCCCATTTGCGCGAGGAGCACGACTTCGGAGGCGACATCACGCTCCAAACGGGATGGCTGTGGCGCGGCCGATCGGGCCAGGTCACGCGCATGGGCCTGCACTTGTACAATGGCAAGAGTAGCCAGTACCAGATCTTCAACAACTCCGAGCAACAAATCGGCTTCGGATTGTGGTACGACTATTGATGCGACGTCCGCCGACGTTTGCGAACTGCTCGGATCGCAGGCCGAACTTGTGGGCGGCTATCGGCAATGCGAGCATGATCGTACCATAGTTCCATGCGTCAACGATGGGCCGATTACCGCGTTTTTTGGCGACAATTTCGCGACGCCTACAACAGCACAGGCGCCGTGTTGCCCAGTGGCCGGGCGCTCGCCCGCGCGCTGTCGCGCTACGTCCGCGAACGCGGCGAAGCGCACGTAGCTGAGTCTCTCCCATCGCAAATTCGCCCTGGCGACGACTCGGATTCGGCAGTCTCGGAGAAACGGCCCTACGTGACCCGCCGCATCCTCGAAGTTGGCCCCGGCACCGGCGCCGTCACCGCACAAATCATTCACGACATGCGCACGGGCGACCGCCTCGAATTAGTGGAGCGCAACGACCAGTTTGTCGCCCACCTGCGCGATCGCATCGCGACGGCCGAACCATTTCGGTCGGCTGCCGATCACATAACGCTCTTGCACGCACCTGTTGAAGAGCTTCCCGACGACCAGCAGTACGATTTGATCATCTCCGGCCTGCCGCTGAACAATTTTTCCGTCGAGTCGGTTCGCGGAATAATGAACAAGTTCCGACGACTGCTCGCCACCGGCGGGACGCTGAGCTTTTTCGAGTACGTGGCGGTTCGCGGTGCGAAGTCGCTTCTGAGCGGCCGCGCCGAGCGCGAGCGATTAACTGGCATCAGCCGGCTATTCCGTGAAGTTCTTACGACAAATGAAGTACGCCGCGATTTGGTCATGGCAAACGTGACGCCGGCCTGGGTGCATCATGTGCGATTCGCCGCACGGAGCCATCCACAGGGTACCCGGCAGGGAGCTGGGAGTACGACCTCTGGCTCCCAGCTCCGAGCTCCCAGCTCCCCGCTCCTATGAATCTCCTCACCATCGAAACCACGTGCGACGAGACGGCTGCGGCGGTGGTCACGGACCGACTCGAGGTGCTTGCTTCGGTCGTGGCTTCGCAAGATGCCCTGCATGAGCGCTTCAGCGGTGTGGTACCGGAGATTGCTTCGCGTGCACACGTTGAGCGAATTCTGCCGGTAATCGACGAAACGCTGCGCAAGGCGGGCCTCAAACTCGCCGATCTCGATGCCGTGGCCGTCGCCAATACGCCGGGCCTGGCCGGCTCCCTCTTGGTTGGGCTCACGGCCGCCAAAGCGCTTTGCCTGGCCTGCAACCTGCCGCTGGTCGCAGTGAACCATCTGCAAGCGCATATTTACGCCTGCCGGATGGCCAGCGGCCGCGATGTTTTCCCTTGTGTCGGCCTGATCGTGAGCGGCGGGCACTCCAATATTTACCGCTGCGAAACCGCGATCGACTTCACGCCTCTGGGCGGCACCATCGACGACGCCGCCGGGGAGGCGTTCGACAAAGTCGCCAGCTTGCTAGGCTTGCCCTATCCGGGCGGCCCATCAATCGAACGGGCCGCTCGGGGCGGCGATCCGCACAAGCACCGATTCCCGCGCCCGCTGTTGGATGACCAATCGCGGCTTGATTTCAGCTTCAGCGGCCTGAAAACGGCCGTCCGCTACCTCGTCGCCGGGCCGGGGAAGCTTGGAGCAGGGAGCAGGGAGCCCGGAGCGGAGAGTGGTCAACTCGGGGCTTCTTCCGCTCCTCGCTCCCCGCTCCCTGCTCCCAGCTTGATCGCCGACATTGCTGCCAGCTTCCAGGAGGCAGTAATCGACTGTCTGGTTGGCAAAGCGGAATTGGCCCTTGAAAAAACGGGATTCAGCACGCTCTGTGTTGGCGGCGGCGTGGCAGCCAACCGCCGATTCCGCGATCGCCTCGAAGAATCGTCCGCCGAGCACGGCTACGAGTTGTTTGTGCCGCCGCTACAGCTGTGCACCGATAATGCGGTCATGGGGGCCATCGCACTGGAACGTCTGAAGGCGGGAAAGGTCGAGGACCTGTCGCTCGATATCCATCCCGGTCCGGAGCGGGCATCATCTCAATAAAAAAAGCGACCCGGCATTCACTGCCGGGCCGCTTCGTCTGCGCTTCGCCCACCCTATCGAACAAACCACGGATCCGTCCGCCAATGCGCATCCAGCTAGCATTTCGTCAATTGAGCGGCCTTGAAGCGGCCGCCGAGCTGCTTAGAACGAACTACGCTGGCAATTCGGGCAGCTGCTCGTTGGAAACGGGCTACTGTAAATCACCGGGGTGCTCGGCTGGTAGCTGACCTTAGCCACAGTGTGCAGCCGCGGACGCTCGCCGTTCTTGTGTTGCGCGAGCGCCTGCTCCCACTCACTGGCGTTGATCTTGCCCGACCGCTTGAAGATCACCAGCGATCCGGTCTTATCGATGATGGCGACGTGCGGGAAGCGATTGGCGCCAAATGCTTTGGCCACTTTCCGCCCGTATTGCGTCGTGACATCCACATGGCATAACCGATAGGGTCGCAACAAGGCGAATTCCTTGCCGTTGACCCCGTTTTCGCTGAGTAGCGCCGGCTCGATCCGCGCCGCTTGACTCTTAGGCTCGTCGAGCACGACGAGCAGCGGGCTGTTGCCAGCGCGCGTTGCCGACAAGGCTTTTCCGTAATCCGATTCCCATCGTGGCGGTTCAGGGGTTGCTGCTAGCAGCCCA
>DATFGJ010000327.1:0-6378 GCA_035249585.1 Lacipirellulaceae bacterium | reverse complement strand
CATTTCTTCCCCCGCGCGGGCTTGCCTAGCATCTGGAATATTTCTTCAAGCCGTTCCACCTGTTTTTCAGTGACCACGTGGTGCTCCTCGATGGAGGCACGAAGCTGTTCCGATTCCACGGCCTTGGCCATCTTCGGCAGTGCTTTGAGGATTTGCTTTTCGGCGTCGTAAATGTCTTTGATCTCTTGCAAAAAGAGGTCTTCCAGCGTTCCGAGACTCATGGTTTTCTCCTTATGAATCGAGCCAAGCGGGTTGTCCTTTAGGCAAGCGCGCCAGGTGAAGCAAACGCCATGCCTCGATAGCAGCGCCGTGGAGAAAAGCCGGCACATCATTTGCGATCCATGTATACCGAAAGCCGCAAACCACACCTACGACCAAGCATTGGTTCACTGGGAACTAATCAGGCAACAGAGTTTTTTGCGGCGTTCGTGGAAACAGTTCGAGGTGATGTATGAAGAAGGTGATTGATCGCTCCGGTAAAGCGGGTTACATCATTGCGTGGTTACTGGGCGTTCCGATCCCAATCTTGCTGCTCGTGTTCTTGCTGCGCGGCTGCAACTGAGTGGTGCCTGCATAACCCTGGTGGCTTAGCCGCTTCCATTCGCAGCGGATGTGGCTTCGGATTCGCAAGTGGTTTTATGGACGCGCGAAATGACTCAAACGAACTCAGAAACTGAGCTTCGAGAATCGCTTGCTTCGTTCGAGACATGCATCGCGACGCCGATCGTCTCGGGCGAGCTGTCCGATTGGGCCGAAAAGGTTCAAAAGGCCTGGTCGGACGCTTCAGCACAAGTCCATTACCACGTGAAGCATCTGCATCCGCGGCAGTATCAAGAGATTTCGAATGAAGACCCGGCTCTGTTCCAGCAAGTGGAGCTACTGAAAGCCGAAGATGAGGCGATTGAGCGCGAACGCGAAAAACTGAATCAATGCGTGACGCGCGTCGCTACGCACGTGCCGAAGTTGGAGCCGGATGAAGGAAAGGCGAACAACCAGGTTCAGACTCTAATAGATGAGTCGATGGCCTTCATCATGCGAGCGCGAAAGCAAGAAGTGGCCGTCCAGACTTGGTATGTCGAGGCGTTCAATCGGGAGCGCGGCGGCGGCGATTAGTCGGATTCGTGGCCGCATTCAAGCGCGTAAGTATTCGGTGGCATGCTAATTTCGCGCGAATCAAGCGCCGCCGCGGCTATTTCGCTTGTGTGATGCGTTCCAGCAATCGGCCGGGCGAACCCATGATGTTGTAGCCTCCATCGAGGTGCAGGATTTCTCCGGTAATGCCGGAGGACATATTGGACAGTAAGAAGGCGCCGCACTTACCTGCTTCCTCGTGCGTGATGTTTCGTCCCAGCGGCGCCATGGCTTCGTACAACCCGAGCATCTCATCAACGCCGGCCCCGCGGCCAGAGATCGTCTGCAGCGGCCCAGGACTGAGCGCATTGACGCGAATGCCTTTCGGGCCGAGATCGTAAGCGAGGTATTTCACGATCGAATCGAGCGCCGCTTTGCAGATGCCCATCACGTTGTAACCCGGCACCGCGCGTTCGCCGCCGAAATAAGTGAGCGCCAGAATGCTGGCCCCGTCGTTGAGAAGCTCGCGCGCGCCGCGCGCCAACGCGATGAGGCTGTACGCGCTGATTTCCATTGCGAGCTTGAACCCGGCACGACTCGTGTTGATCGTGTCACCTTTCAAATCATCCGGAAGCGCAAAAGCAATCGAGTGCAACAGAAAATCCAGCCGGCCGAGCTTTTCCGACGCGACGCGCATTAATTCCGCGACTTGCTCATCGTTTGTCACATCCATCGGGTGCAAAAAGGCCGCCCGCGGATTGCCGTCGGTCAGCTTCGAGACGCGGCCGAGGTTTTTTTTCCGTTCATCATCCGGCTTATCCGGCATGTAGGAGAAGCCACACGTGCCGCCTTCGGCCATGATCAGCTCGGCGATCGCCCAGGCGATCGATTGCTTGTTGAACACGCCCGTAATTAGGCCGCGCTTATTTGCAAACAGCGATTCCATTTATGTCGACTCCTATCGGTTGGTCGCCTGCGGATGTGTCGCGGTTTGGCGTCACTCGCTGTTGCGGTATTGACAGCATGAATATAATGCGCCGCGTACTTCAGACACACCGCTCGCCCCCCGCAGCCGATACGGCAATGCCAGACATCGTAGCGAACCTCCTGCACCTGTCTAGCGCAGCTGACTCGATTGAAGAGCTTCTTGAACCGGCCCTGGACGCGGTGATGTCGGTCACGGGCGCTGAATCGGCGGCTCTTTTGCGCGCTGCGGCGCCCGATTGGAGCATCATCGCGGCACGCGGCGTGGCCCGTTCCGCCGTGCCATTTGAGCCGGCGGCCGAAGCGCTGGAACAGGGTGAAATCGTCGCCGCGGACCGCTGGCTCGCGGCTCCTCTTCAGCAATCCGCGGGGCGTGCGTTGGCCGATGCGAGAGACGGCCAGTATGTGCTCATGCTGCGCGGAAATTGTCCGGAGTCACGCATGTTGACTGTGGCTCATGGGCTGTCCGAGGCACTGGATATCGTGGAGCGGCACGACCGCGCCCGGCGCCGCATCGGCCGTTTGCAGACGCTTCTTGAGATCACCCACGATTGGCATCAGACGAATGAAATGGAAACGCTGCTGGTGCGTATGGCCGAGGCAGCCACGCGACTGCTCGATGCCGATCGGGCGAGCATTTTCCTCTGGGACAAACCCAATCGCACCATTGTCGGGCGGCCGGCGCTGGGCATGCCTGGCGGCGAGCTGCGCCTGCCGGATAATTCGGGCGTTGTCGGTCAGGTGATTCAAACCGGCGAGCCGCGCCGCGTCAGCACGGCGCACGACGGCGACGAAATCGACCGCGACGTCGATCGTCAAACGGGCTACCGCACCGAAACGATTCTATGCGTGCCGCTCGATTCGCCACAGGGCACGCGGCTGGGCGCGTTTGAAGTGCTCAACAAGCGCAACGGGCCCTTCACGCTGGAGGACCAGCGCGAGCTTGTCGAATTGGCGGCCTATGCTGCCGTGGCACTGGAGAACACGCAGCAGTTCGCCGAGCTGTTAGAACGCCACGAAATTATGGTGCAGGAGGCCGCTCAGGATACGCTGCTTGTGGGCGCAAGCCCGCCGATCGAAGCGCTTCGCGCCACCGTGCGACGAATTGCCGATACCGATCTGGCCGTGTTGCTTTTGGGCGAAAATGGCACGGGTAAGGAGGTAATCGCGCGGCTCATTCATTTCGGCAGCCGGCGGCGCAAACATCCGTTCATCGCGGTCAACTGCGCGGCGCTTACGGAGACGCTATTGGAAAGCGAATTATTCGGCCACGAGAAAGGTGCATTCACCGATGCGCACGAAGCGCGGGCAGGCAAGTTCGAGCTGGCCTCCGGCGGCACGCTATTCCTCGACGAGATCGGCGACATGAGCCTCTCAGGACAGGCCAAGCTGCTGCGCGTGCTCGAGGAAAAGACAATCGTGCGCGTCGGCGGGAGCAAGTCGATTCACACCGACGTGCGCGTGCTGGCCGCCACGAATCAAAAACTGGCCGAGCTGGTTCGAGCCAGGCGTTTTCGGGAAGACCTTTATTTCCGCCTGAACGTGGTGACGCTGGAGCTGCCGCCGCTGCGCGAGCGGGGCGATGACGTGATGCGTCTGGCGGAGCATTTTCTGCGCGAGTTCTCCAAGCGCGCCGGTCGGCGGCCGCCCAAAATCACGGCCGCCGCCCGCAAGCGGCTGGAAAGCCACACCTGGCCCGGGAACGTTCGTGAACTTCGCAACCTCATGGAGCGGCTGGCCTATCTCACGTTTGGCGACAAGATCGAAGCGGAGGACCTGGCGTTCATCCTTTCGCCCGGCGCAGCGACGTCGGCGCTGGTCGATGCGGGTTTGAATCTCAATGACGCCACGCATGAGTTTCAGAGAACGTACATCCAACAGGCAATCGACCGGGCGCGCGGCAATGTGAGCCAGGCCGCAAAAAATCTCGGCGTGCACCGATCGAACCTGTACCGCAAAATGCGGCAGCTGGGGATGGAAACGGATGAGCAAGAGCCGCCGAGCGGTTAGGCGTCCATCCCGATTGTGCCGACAGCCCGCGGCTCCGCCGGAGGGTTTCCAAACGCAGCATCGCTACACTTTAACCCCCGGCAGAGCCGCGGGCTGCATTCGTTTCCGCTGCCATCGGCCGGCACCATTTGGTGCGCGTGTACGCGATGCGAAAGCCCTGCCGTTCGGCGTTGCGCTGGCTGCCGCTTCCCGGCTGGGCAACCATCATGGCGACGTCGCACCCGTGATTGACGGCAAATTGAAAGCGACTCTCTAAGAGTGCCCGCTGCGCGCCCTGCTTTCGGTAGTGCGGAATGGTGCACGCGCCGGCCAAAAGCGCGACGCCTTCAGACACGTGCAGCGCACCGGCGGCGATTGGCTGGCCGTCCTTTTCCGCGAGAAATTTGTGCGAATTTGGCTGGTGGGGAATGATCTGCTCGAAGTCGCGCAAGAAGTCGCCAATCTCCGGCGCCACATCTAGCCAACCTTCGCGCACAACTTGCGTCCATAACTTTGCTTCGTCGGAATTGACTAACCGCGCTTTGATAGAACTATTGTCCGGCAGATCGCTTTCCTCTCCCCTTCGAATCGGCCGATACAGCACACTTGAATATTCCATTGGCCGGTATCCGCGCGCGTTGAGCATCTCAACGAGCGAGATGTCAACAAGCGGGCAGACTTCGTGAAACACTTTCGCGCCGCGCTCTTCAAAGAATGCCTCGATTTCATCCATGTGTGCGTCGGTAATGGGATCGAACATCCCCAGGCCGAAAGTTTGTGTGCAGGGCGACTCGACGCCGTCAAACATCGCCAACGCGCCGGCGACTTTGATCCACTGGGCGCCAATCTCGGAGAAGGCAAGGGCATGCGCGTCGACGAACTCAGCATTGGCCAGCCCCTCGGCCCGCTCCAGACGCCGAGCCAGCGCCACGTCAACTACGGGAAAGTCTGCATTGAGCGTCGTCGGCATCGCAAATCCTCCTGCGAATGGCCTAGGCGTTCGAACCGTGGTCCAAGACGTGGCCGTCGGCACGGAGACAATCAAAACCGATCGAAGGTTCACTCATCCTTTGTAAATTGCTCGGAAAAGAACATTTTCACAAAGCGCCGCAACAGCGCGTTGGCCTCGGGCGTTTCGCGGAGGTTTTGAAGGAAATGGTCGTACGGGACACGCGCAATTCGGGCCACGTATTCCGGGTATGCGACCAGCCGCTCGAGCATGGCGGTGCGGTCGAGTTCGGGGTGAAACTGGGTGCAATAGATCGGGCGGCCGGCAAATCGGAACGCTTGTTCGGCCACGCGCGGCGAGGATGCCAGCAGCACGGCATCGGGCGGCAATTGGACGACTCGATCTTCATGACCGGCTTGGGCATCAAAAATGGGTGGTAGCGCACCAAAGAGCGCGTCGGCCCGGCCGGCTTCGGTGAGCGTCAACTCAATCGTGCCCACCTCGGCGTTTGCGAGGTCGTTTACGCACCGGCCGCCTAATGCGCGCGCCATCGCCTGAAAGCCCCAACAGGAGGCGAAGGTTGGCTTGGCCACACGGTGGATTTCACGCATGGCTTCGAGCGCCCGTTCAAGCCATTCGCCTTCACCCGCAGCCGAGTAGTGGCCGCTGCCACCCAACAGGATCATGTCGGCCGACTGGAGTTTTTCGGCCGGCAAAGCCGTGGCGAGCAAATCGAACACGTCGATGTCCGACAGATCGCACTCCAGCATCCGCGCGAAGCAGCGCACTTCCTGCGCCCGCATGGGATCGTTCGCATTGCGCGTCTGCAGCAGAAGGTAGCGGATTCGTGACAACTAAGAATTAACAAGACGTTTGGAAAGAATTTTTGAACAGAAGGTAACAGAGGAAGCAGAGTTCAGGCGTCCAACAAGCTCTGCTACCTCCGTTTCCTCCTGTTAAGTTATTTTGTAATTAGGTCAATCGCCTCTATTAGCGTTTCCATAAGAAAGTCGATTTCTTCGATTGAGATTGCCAGTGGCGGCATGACGTAGAGCACGTCGGCGAGCGGGCGGAGCCACACGCCGCGGGAGATCGTTTCGCGGGATACGCGCCAGGCACGCCGCTCGTTGGCAGGGTAGGGCAGGCCGGCTGATTTGTCGGGCGTCAGCTCCAAGGCGCCGATTAACCCGCGCTGCCGCGTTCGCGCGACGTGCGGGTGTTCAGCCAACCGGCAAAGATGGTCGGCCAGTCGCGAGATCTTCGCCGGAAGCTTTTGCAGTGTTTGCTCTTCATCAAAAACGTCGAGAGTTGCGAGCGCCGCGGCGCAAGCCAGCGGGTTGCCGCTAAAAGTATGTCCGTGATGCAATGTGCGCGCTTGGTGAAAC
>DATFGJ010000326.1:0-3947 GCA_035249585.1 Lacipirellulaceae bacterium | reverse complement strand
CCACTACTGAATCGTTTGAGTTTCGCTGGCTATCCCTGGCCCTGGCTTCGGTTTCCGCCGTCGCACACTGGCTAACGGGCGAGCTGCGAAATCTGACTTGCCGCGGCGGGCAGCAACCCGCCCGACCGGCTGTTGGTCCGGGCCACTGGTTCGCGCTCCGCGGCGGGCTAATGCCCTGCGCGGCGGTGACGCCAGTTGCCAGGTTCCACACCAGGGGACGACGCGACGGCCCGGCGGCAACGTCCGGCCTGCGCCGGCCGACTATATTTCTCGATACTTCCCGCCATTTTGCGACGTGGCCGCTTGGCCAGCAAGCGGCAGAATGGGATGGCGGTCGAGACTCGACTGGCTCTTGAACTCTTTTCTTAGGCGTTTAGATCGCGCTCGCACCGGCCGCCGGACGCACGCGTTGCGTCGTAGTCTGGTTCCGCCGGGTGTCTGATCGGACGGACATCTGCCCGCGCCGCTCGCCGCCGTATCTTTCGCTTGCCGGCCGCACATCTCTTGGCACGCCGAACGCGGCACCGCCCATTGGCGTGCTGCCGACCGCTTCGAGCCGGTAGTCAAGCGAAATGCGATCAAGGAGTGTGGTCCGTGTTACAGAAATCTTTGCCGCTGGTATTCGCCCAGGGGCCGGCCCCCGAGGGGACAAACCCCTGGTTGATCGTGGTTGTGGCCGTTGTGGCGGCACTCATGGGCATGGGTGTTGTCAAATTACTGGGCTATCTGCGCAAGCGCGATGCGGAAAAAGAGGCTCAGCAGATCCTCGAAAAAGCCGAAATCCAGGCCGGCGCACGCCGCAAAGAGGCCGAAGTCGAGGCCAAGGAGCTGGCACTTCGCGAGAAAGCCAAGATTGAAGAACAGCTCAACGACGCCCGTCAAAAGGTTTTTGAGCGCGAGCGCCACCTCGACAAGCAGCAGGACCTACTCGAGCAGCGGGCCGAGCAGCTGCAGAAGCAGGAAAAGATGGTCGAGAACAATCAGCGAAAGCTCGCGGAAAAGCTGGAAGACGCCAACCGGCGACAGGCGGAGCTCGACAACCTGCTCGATGTTCAGCGGCAGGCACTCCATCAAATCAGCGGGCTGAGCCCGGACGAGGCCCGCCGCCGATTGCTGGAGCGACTCGACCAGGAGTTGGCCCATGAACAGGGCGCGCTAATTCTTAAGCAAGAAAAAGAACTCGCGGCAGTTTGCGACGGCAAAGCCAAGGAAATCCTTATAACCTCGATCCAGCGATTCGCGGCCGCACACACCGCCGAGGCCACGACCAGCACCGTGGACATCCCCAGCGATGAAATGAAAGGGCGTATCATTGGCCGCGAGGGCCGAAACATCCGTGCTTTCGAGAAAGCAACCGGCGTGGACGTGATCATCGACGACACGCCGGGTGTGGTGATCGTCAGCGCTTTCGACCCGGTCCGCCGCGAGATCGCTCGCAAGTCGCTCAACAAACTGATCGCCGACGGCCGCATCCATCCTTCTCGGATCGAAGAGCTGGTCAACGAGACTCAAACCGAGATCGATCAGCAGATCAAGCGGTTTGGCGAGGAGGCGGTGCAGGAGACGCAGATTCGCGGCCTCAACGAGCGGTTGGTGAATATGCTGGGGCGGCTGCACTACCGCACCAGCTACAGCCAAAACGTTCTGCGGCATTCCATTGAGGTGGCATTTGTCGCGGGGATGATCGCCGAGGAAATGAGAATGAACGCCGACCTGGCCCGCCGGGCCGGACTGCTGCACGACATCGGCAAGGCGGCCGATCACGATCAGGAAGGTGGGCATCCGCAGATCGGCGCCGACTTGCTCAAGCGCTACGGCGAAAGTCCCGAAGTCGTGCACGCGGCGCTGGGTCACCACGACGATATCCGGGCCGATATGCCTTATACCGTGCTCGTGGCGGCGGCTGATGCCTGCAGCGCATCCCGCCCGGGCGCACGCCGCGAGACGCTCGACCGCTACATCAAGCGCATGCAGGAGCTGGAAACGATCGCCACCGGTTTTCAGGGCGTCGAGCAGGCGTTCGCGATTCAGGCGGGCCGCGAAGTGCGCGTTATCGCCAGCACACGGTTGACGACCGACGAAACGGCCGCCAAAATTTGCCGCGATATCGCCCGCGCGTTCGAGGACCAGCTTAGTTACCCGGGCGAGATCAAAGTGACGATGATCCGCGAGAGCAGGTTTACGGAAACGGCCAAGTAAAAGGGTGAGTACGTGAGTTAGTGAGTACGTGCGGAATTGCATTGTCCCTACTCGCTTACTCACCTAATCACCTACTCACAATCGCTCATGCGCATCCTTTTCATCGGCGACATTGTCGGCAAGCCTGGGCGCGAGATTGTGTGCCGCGCCGTCGCGCCGCTTGTTGCTGAGCACAATATCGATCTGGTGGTTGCCAACGCCGAGAATGCGGCGGGCGGCTCGGGATTGACGCCCGCCATTTTTCGCGAATTGACTAAGGCCGGCGTTGACGCAATAACGCTTGGCGATCACGTCTATCGACGCAAAGAGATCTATTCCACCCTTGAAAAGGAACCGAACATCGTCAAGCCGGCGAATCTGCCGCCCGAATCGGTCGGCCGCGATTGGGCCGTCGTCACGGCTCGCAATGGCGTGCAGGTCGGCATCGCATGCCTGCTCGGCCGGTTGTTCATGAAGCCGGTCGACAGCCCATGGCAGGCCGCGGATCGAGTGCTGGCAGCGATGCCCGGCGACGTGCGGATTCGGCTCCTGGATTTTCACGCCGAAGCCACCAGCGATATGCAGCTCATGGGGCGCTATCTGGACGGTCGCGTGACGGCCGTGCTTGGCACGCACACGCACGTGCCCACGGCGGACGAGTGCATCTTTCCTGGCGGGACCGCGTTTCAGTGCGACGTCGGCATGACGGGACCCTTCGAAAGCATCATCGGCCGTCGAATCGATCGCGTCATGCAGACAACGCTAACTGGGCTTCCGACGGAATTCGACGTCGCTACCGGAGATGTGCGGCTATGCGGCACGCTTGTGGATGCCGACGAAGATTCGGGCCGGGCAACGGCCATCGAGCGAATCTGTCTGCGGGACAGAGAGATTGCAGGCACAGCATCGCCTGCGCCAGGGTGATCGTGGCATATTGTCGACCATAACGGATGTGCTGGAAATCCTCCGGTGGGGGATGCACGACGACACTAAGCGTTTACGCCGTCAGGCATCCAAATCCTTGACAAAATACCGCCAGACAGCGCATATTAACATTTGGCGTAATCGGGCCTCGTCGACGCCATAATGTCAACGTTCTGGGATTGCTAATCGCCCAACTGGCTATCTGACTTGATCGCCGTCTGCGCGCCATTGTGGCGCTCGACTTTCGGCTGCAATGGAGGGATTCTGAGCCGGCATTCTTTGGCGAGTCGTGACGCAAGAATCGCGGGAATACGTCGGATCCTGTTGGGCGAAATTGATGGCGGCGCTTGGAGATTCAACGATGCGAAGTTTTGTTTGTTTGGTCGCGGCGGGGATGCTTCTATTGCAGGCTGGCGTTGCGCCGGCCGATATCGTCACCGATTGGAATGAGACGCTCAACGCGGCGATCATCGCGACGCCGTCGAAGCACAATCCGGGCAACCCCACGCGTGCGATGGCCATGATGAACGCGGCCATTTACGACATCTTCCAGGCCGTCGATCGCACCCACGCCCCATTCAAGGTGAACCGGCACGCGCCCGGCGCCGATCTCAACGCCGCGGTGGCTCGGGCTGCGTACCTGGTGATCTCTGATACGTATGGCGAACAGCAGGCGATGCTCGACGGCGTTTTGGACTCGCGGCTGGGGCCGGGACCATATACGCCGGCACAGCAGGCCGGCATCGAGCTGGGAAATTACATCGGTCAGCACTACGTCGACGCGCATGCCAACGACGGGCACGATTTGCCGGACGCCTACACGCCGACCATTGCGCCCGGTCACT
>DATFGJ010000325.1:0-9980 GCA_035249585.1 Lacipirellulaceae bacterium | reverse complement strand
CCAGCGTCAACCGCCTCCGGCGGCGTAATTGTCACGAAATGGGGGTCGTAAAGATTGTCGCCGAAGCCGCGGCGGCGATAGCGCCCGACAACATCCAAATCCGGCTTCACAAAATTCTCGCTGGCCCGCAATTCGAGGCTGCGCCGCCTGATGCGCGACCGCTGCTGTGCTAACTCCGTGCGCTGGGACAACGAGGTCGTCGCCAGCTGATCCCAGTTGAGGACGACGTTCGCCGTGACGGGCTCGGTAACGGGCCGAATCAAACGGCCGTCGTTGATCGGAAGTCCCATAATAAGCCGAAGGCGGCGCTCGGCGACGTAAATGCCGCCGATTCCCTGAAACGTGCCGCCGGTGCTGCCGTTGAAGTCGCGCGTGCCTTCCACGAGCCGGCCGCTGAGCGAGGTCTCGACATCCTGGCTGAACCGATAGTATTGCTCCGCCGCTTGCGCAACTTTATCCAACTCGGCGTCTGGCGCGCCCTCTTGGTACCGTCCCTGAAGCCGCTGCCATGTCTGAAGGCTGCGATCGCGGACGTTTTTCCTTACTTCCAAGTCGCGATAAGCGTACACGAGGTCCCAATAGGCGTTCTCGACGTTGCTCAGAAAATCACGCAGCGCCAGTTGAAAATCGGCCGCGCTGATCTCCGTGTTGACTCGCGCGATCAGCACGCCGTTATAAACGCCGGGTATCGCATCGGGACCCGCAATCCGATTGAACTCCACGCCGGCGCCCTGCAACAGCGGCTGACGGATCTCGGCTTCGGTGTTCCACGTCCAGGCATGCGTGTTGATCTGCCCTCGGGAACCGAAGATGTTGCTCGGCGAGTTGTTGAAATCATCCTCGATGTAATGGCGCAGGAAGAACTGCGTGCCCGTGGCGGCGCGCTTGCTCAACTCCTGTTCGATTCGCCATAGGTCCTGACGGAAGAAATTCGTGCCGCCGCCCAAGAATGTGTTGTTGAGCACACGGTCGTTCTTTTCGAAGAACGCTCGCGAATACAACTGAGCATCGAAAGCCGATAGCGCCGCTTCCGGTCCAAATCTTGGATCGGTGGCCTGAAGCGACGGGTTGTATATTGTAGGCGTCAGCTCGGGCGCCTGGATGATCCTCGCACCCAAGTCACGCATTACGGTGGAATTTGAAAGCGCGGTTTGTATCGCTTGGTCGAGCGTGAAGTCCCAGTATGCGATCGTGGATGAATCGGTATCGAGGGCGAACGGCGGCGGCTCCACGACGACGGCCCCTGGGGGCAGGCCCTCGACAGTCTCTTCATAACTGACTTGCTTCAGAAGATCTCGATCGAATTCCTGGGCCGGTTTGCCGCTGTCGACAAACGGTTGCTGTTGCGAGCAGCCGGTCAGAATGGCGATGGCAATCGCGCGAACCGACCAATTCCAAATATGTTGCTGCGTTCTGCGACTCATATATCGATTGCAACAAGCCTGTGATTGCTGAGGCACCCTGGAATCGGAGCCTCCACGGCATCACCTCGTGTGATGGAATCGGCATTTTGCAGGGCGAAGTGAACCCTATTAACCGAATTATCCGAAAACCCGCTGCCATCCGGGTAAACAACCAGTCCATCCTACTTTACCCAGTTCAACTCGGGTTTCGGCAGCTCGCGTCGAGCGTCACGCGGCGTAGAAATCTGCCGATGTCTGGGAGTCCAAGCTTATACTGGCATGTATGGTCAGTGATTCGTCGCAGCCCAGTGAATCAGCCGATTCCCAGTGGATCGAATTCGAGAGCTCTCTCGGCGAAATGGCCCGGCTTGCCAAATCTGGCATGCCGTTTGACAGGCTTGCCAAATCGCTTCTGGATGAAACTGTCCACCTTTTAGCGGCCGTTGGCGGAGCAGTTTGGCTTGGCAACGGTGCCAGCACTGCGCGACTGGAGTATCAGGTCAACTATCACTTGCTTAATGGCGACCCTGGCCAAAGCTTTCATCCGCCGCTGTTGGAGCTGGCACGCAACGAAGGAGAAACCGTGGTCGTGCCGCCAGGGGGCACAACCGTTGGTTCACAAAATGCAGCGAACCCCACGGACTTTTTGCTGCTGATTGCCCCACTCAAGGTGGATCAGCAGGTCGTCGGATTCTTCGAGATCATCCAGCGCGCGTCGACAAAGCCCGCGGCGGTGCGCGGCAATCGGCGTTTGCTAGCTCTGGTGAGCGAGCTTGCGGCCGACCACTTGCGGAGTCAGGAAATCCGGCAACTCCGCGATGAGCGGTTGCGAACTCAGCAGTTCGAGAAGTTCATGGAACGAATTCATGCGACGCTCGATTTGCGCTCGGTTGCCTATGAGATTGCCAACACGGGGCGGCAACTCGTCGAATGCGATCGGCTTAGCGTGGCGGTGCGCAAAGGGCGGCGATTCCAAATTGCCGCGATCAGCGGTGTTGATTCAGTGAATCGTCGATCGAATGCGGTCCACCGCTTGGAGGAGCTTGCCGCTCGCGTGGCCAAGGCCGGCGAAACCGTGTGGTACGACAATGAGAACGACGAAGCCCTGGCGCCGCAAATCGCTGAATTGCTGCAGGGACATGCCGATGACGTGCACCCGCGGACCGTGGGAATAATTCCACTCGCCGCTGCCGACCCGGAACAGAGCGCGCTTCGGCCGCCCATCGTTGGCGTGTTGATCGTCGAGCAGTTTAGTTCGGTGCTTGACCGGGCGGCTCGGAAGAGGGCAGCGCAGGTGGCCGGGCAAAGTGGACTGGCCGTAGCCAATGCGCTGCGATACGAGTCTTTGCCGACGCTTCCATTTGCGCGGCGGCGAAGCGATCAACTTGCTCAGCGCGGTCTCCGCATGTCGACAATTCTGGCCGGACTTGCGGGAATTGTGCTTGTCGCATTACTATTTTTCGTCCCGATGACTTTCAATGTGCACGCCCAAGGCGACTTGCAACCCGACGAGCAGCAGCACTTGTTCGCGCCATTCGAGGGTCAGGTTGCCGCAATTCATGTCGAACATGGACAGCGAGTTTCGACCAACGACATTCTGCTTGAACTTCGCAGCACCGAGATCGACCTGGAAAGCCAGCGCATTCAAGGCGAATTCGACGTCACACAACAACGCATCGCGACAATCGAATCATCGCTGCTATCGATCGACGACTCTGACGACGAAGATGTGGCGCGCATGAACCAGCTCGCCGCGGAGCAGGAAGAATTGAGGCAGCTGTTGGCCAGCCAACAGGAGCAGTTGGCAACCTTGCGACTTCAGCGCGAAAAGCTCGTGATTCGCAGCCCGATGGACGGCCAGGTCCTCACTTGGGACTTGGAAAAGTCGCTGTCCGACCGGCCCGTACAACGAGGCCAGTTATTGTTGAGCGTCGCGAACCTCAAGGGTCCGTGGGTCGCGGAGCTGGACGTGCCCGATGATGAGATCGGTCACATATTGAACGCTTATTCGTCGAACCATGCCACGCCAGTTAGATTCCAACTGGCAACTAATCGCGGCATCGATTTTCAGGGTGTAATACGCCGCATCGCCAGCCGGACCGAAACCGGAACCGACGATCGCCCAGTCGTGCGCGTGACGGTCGACGTGGACGAGAAAGCGATTGGCGAATTGAGGCCGGGCGCAACGATTTTTGCGAAGATTAACTGTGGCACACGAAAAGTGGCCTACGTTTGGTTCCACGACGTTGTTGAAGCAGTGCAAGGCTGGGTTCGGTTTTGATCACATCGCGCGGGATTTCTATATGAATTGTTGTTGTCACTTGATATCGATGCCAAACACTGGCTGCCGCCGCTTTGTATCGCCCCGCTTGCTTCTGGCGACATCGCTTGTCTGGTTTTCTGTGATAGGCATCGCTGGGGGGGCGGAATCACTGGTTGTCGAGTCGGCTCTGCTGCGCTTGACACAGCAGGTCGACGTGCCGGCTCGGGCACAAGGAGTCATTTCCGCGATCCATGTTGCTGAAGGCGACTCTGTTGAGCAAGGCATGCTGCTCGCGCAAATGGACGACACCGAAGCCCGTTTGTTAGAGGGCCGGGCCGCGATCGAACTGCAACTCAACAAAGAGAAAGTCAACAATGACGTCGCCATTCGGTCAGCCCGGAGGGCCCTCGTATTCAACAAGTCGGAATTCGAGCGCCTCGAGCGGGTCCGCCGAGACACGCCGGGCAGCATTTCCACTTCCGAGCTTGAAGAACGCAGGTTTCGCGCCGAGCAAGCGGAGTTCGATCTGGAAAAGGCTCAGCACGAGCGGCGGCAGGATGAACTATCGGCTGATCTGAAGACCAAGGAGCTCGAATTGAGTCAGTATAACATCGATGTGCGGAAGATCCTCGCGCCGATCAACGGAGTCGTCGTGGAAGTGCTGCGGCAGCCGGGCGAATGGGTCGAGCCGGGCGAAAAGGTACTGCGCATCGTGCGCATGGACCGACTTCGCGTCGAAGGAATGGTTCACGCTCGCGACCTCCCGCCCGATTTGCGCGGAGTGCCTGTGACAGTCGCGATGGAGCTGCCCGGCAAAGGAGAGACGACGTTTGCGGGAAAGGTCGTCTTTGTCAGCCCGGAAATCAGTCCGGTCAACGGGCAGGTGCGCGTGTGGGCCGAGGTGGATAATAAAGACGGGTTGCTGAAGCCTGGTCTGCGGCCACGGATGACAATCGTTCCTGGCACGGTGGATCAAAGCACCGGCGCGGCAGCACGGCTCGATCGCCAATCTGCGCAGCGACAGGCCCGTGAATAGGCACGGCAATGGATAAGCGGCTTCCTACGATCGGCGGAATCGGGTTGCGGATGCGCCCCGACCTCGTAGCGCGCCTCCAACAGGACGGTGCATCGCAGTCCTGGATCGTTAAAGATCCAGTCGCGCTGCGGTATTTCACTTTCACAGCCCAGGAGTTTGCCATTCTAAAGTGGCTCGACGGCACTCGAAGCCTGGAAGAGCTTCGCCGTGATTTTGAAAGCGCCTTTCCGCCGCACCGCATCACCTTACAGCACCTGCAAAGTTTTGCGGCCAGGCTTCACGAGAACGGGCTGCTGGTTGCAGAAGGTTTAGATCAGGGACACATATTGCTGGAAAGCGACACGCGGCAGCGCCGACGCGAGCGCTGGCAGGCCTGGTTGAGTTGGCTCGCGATCCGTTTTCGCGGCGTCGATCCTGAGCGGTTTTTGTCCTGGCTCTATCCGAAAGTCCGCTGGTGTTATTCGCGGTGGTTCCTTGCCGCCTGCCTGCTCTTGGTCGTTGCGGCCGGCACGTTGGTTGCCGTGAATGCGACCGAGTTTCGCCGGCAGCTTCCGGCGCTTCACGAAATCGTAAGTCCGGGCAACGTGCTGTGGCTGTTGGCCGCATTTGCTGGCGCGAAAGTAATCCACGAGCTGGGCCATGCGCTGACCTGCAAACACTATGGCGGCGAGTGCCACGAGATGGGCCTGATCATGCTTGTCTTTGCTCCGTCGCTGTACTGCAACGTCACGGATTCTTGGATGCTGCAGAATCGGTGGCAACGAATTGCCGTATCCGCCGCAGGCATTCTCGTGGAGATTCAGCTCGCGGCCATGGCTGTGCTCGTGTGGTGGAATACGCAGCCTGGAATTGTGCATAACATCGCGCTGAACATCGTCGTCGTGTGCAGCGTCGGAACGATTCTATTCAACGGCAACCCACTGCTCCGGTATGACGGGTACTTCGTCTTGTCCGATCTGCTGCGGATGCCAAACCTTTGGCAGGAATCTCGCAACGCGGTGAAAACCCACCTCGCGCGATGGTTTCTTCGAGGCCAACCGATTGTGCGGCCGGCACCGGGGGAGCGTCGCGCGCTTTTGACTGCTTACGGCCTGGCCTCGGCTGCATACAGAGTAGTCATCGTGCTGGCGATCCTGCTGTTTTTACATCGCGTTCTTGCGCCGCGGGGCCTCGGGGTTCTCGTTCCGATCGTGGCCGCCTGTCTCGCGCTGACGGCCGCAGTTGTCTGGGCTCGAGCGCTGACACGTTTTTGGAGCCGGCCGATGGCTTGGCGGCAATTCAAACCGGGCCGAGTGGCATCGGCGGCCTTGGCAGCGGCCGTTTGTCTGGGAGCCTTTCTGCTGGTCCCCCTGCCCTGTCGAGTCCGCGCGCCCGGCGTGCTCGAGCCGGCAGGCGCACATCGCATTTACGTGGCGACGCCTGGCACGCTTGAATTCACGGCCGCCGCAGGCCAACGGATAAATGCCGGAGACGTGGTTGCTCGATTGGAAGACGAGATCCTGCGGCGCGAAGTCTTGCGTCTGTCCGGAGAAGAAAAGGTCGCTCAAATTCGAGTTCAAAACCTGCAGGCCCGGCTGGCAGACGAACCGGACGCCGCGGCACAACTTCAAGTGGCCGAAGAAATGCTGGCGGACGTCCGGGAACAACTTCGCCAGCGAAAGCAGGACGAAAAAGCCCTCACGTTAATCGCTCCACGTGCTGGACAGGTCATGGAACCGCCCGACGTGCCTTCGAAGTACGCCGATGAGCAAAACCTGCCAATGTGGATGGGCAGTCCATTGGAACCAGAGAATTCCCATTGCTATTTGGAGCGCGGCACGCTGTTTTGCATGGTTGGCGATCCGGCGAAACAAGAGGCGATGCTGTTCGTCGATGAGACGGACGTTCAATATGTTCGACTTGGACAGCCGGTACGACTTCAGTTGACCATGCATCCCGCCGAGGTGCTCACCGGTACCGTCATTGAAATCGCCGAGCGGAATATCGCCAGCGTGCCGCGCGAACTTGTCGCCGACGAGGAGCTGGCCAGTCGTGTGGATGATTCTGGCGCGCGCCGACCCGTGAGGACGACTTACTCAATTCGCGTAACCTTGGATGACCACGATATTCACGTTCTCAACGGCGCCCGCGGACGGGCGAAGATTGCGGTCGACCCGCAGCCGCTGGCCCAGCGTGCGCTTCGCGCGCTGCGGCGCACGCTAACCGTGGAATTGTAAGCCGGCCTGCTCTTGAGCAGCGGTGCGGCGCGAATTAATCACACGGATGGGCCGGAACGCACGAGCATGGGCAATGGCGCCACATTTTCGCGGGCAAGCAAAGCGCGTTTCCGTAGAAGCACGCCGCCGAAGCCAGCGGCTGGCAGCAGCAGGAACGGATGCCATACCGCTCCAAAAGCCGCTCCTCAAAGTACAGCGGATTGTGGCAATACTGTGCCAGTTGAAGCAATTCGCACAGGCCCATCTGGCAGGAGGCACACGATAGATCGAGCTCCGCGGCCCTAACATCACTAGTGAGATGCGTTGCGCAGTTCGGCGGAAGCTGATCAATCGGGATAACCTCGCCTGCCCGATCATCGCCTTCCGCATATCGCGGTGCAATATCGACGTTCAATTCAGGCAACGGAGTGTCTTCCGGCGCCGGCGGGCAGCCTTCCGGCACTGCACGGTCTTCCGTTGCGGGTGCGGTTGGCGGCGGAAGCGATTCGGGTGCTTGCGCAACGAGTGTTGGCCCACTCGGCCCAGGTGATTGCCACTGTGCTATCGCTGATGTCGCCAGCAATTGAAACGAAACACACAGGCATGCGAGCTTTCGGCGCCGCGAGAGATGCTCGACGAAGACCATGGCAGTCTGCCCCAATTTCGGCTTAATAACAGCGACCGGGATTGCAGCCAACGTGGCGGCTCTCATTCACTCGGCAAGGCGAACGTAATCGCTACAGATCCTCGCAACCGCACGGCAAGGCTTTCGCAATCGGCAAAGTTTGCCTGCTTTAAGACAGAGCGATTTTTCCTGCTTACTAGGCCGACTTGGACAGGTCGTCGGCACTGTCAATCCGCGACAATCCTGAGCGCGACATCTAGCTCGTAATCTGGAGCTTCCAGCGATTTATCTCCTTCCGCGTGATTGAATCGCTCGCTGCTGGCAACCTTCCCGTTGAGCACGTTGAGCCATTCGGCTCGATAGCCGCCGGCCGGCAGTTCGATGACGATCGTTTCGACCCGCTTGCGCTCGTCGGCATCCACTTGCGGTCGAATGTAGATAGCATACGCACGACCCGGCTCGACCAAGGCTCGGGCGGAAACACCGTCGGGCACTCCGGATTTGATGACGGAATTGTCCGGCTTCATCTTCCAAAACTCGAAACTGTGGATGAATTCGGAGAGTATCTTGAGCTGGCGGCGCAAGGCGGCGCTGCCGCCGCCGGGCTGCGTGCAGGGGTACTCGAATGTGCCATCCTCGTGGCCGGCGACGAACGAATAATCCAAATGGTTGAATAGCCCGCCGCCGGCGATGATAAAGTCCCAGCCCTCCATGCGATAAACATCATCGCCCGTGCCGCGGAAACCGGTCTCATTGTCACCAATGACCCGGTTCAAATGGTAGTTCGCCGCTATGGCGTCCGGCGGCACCGCGTAGTGAAAATTGAACACGGACACGAGCGGATCCGGGTTATCGATCTTCGCGGAGCCATTGGCCACGTTCTGCGAAATGAGATGCCGCCGCGGCAGTTCTTTCTCGGTGTCACTAATCACTTCCGCGATGCGATGCTGCCACTCGAGCGTGACGCCGCCGAAATACGCCTCGTTGCAGATCTCGTAATACAAATTGTCGAACTCGTTCAGCTCCTCGACGATTTTGCGAACCATCCGTTCCTGAACTTCGAGTAGCCCAGCATGTTTGTCGAGCGTATAGACGTGCGTGCGGTCCTGCGGCCCGAGGTGCTGAATGTTATTCTTCGGATTCATGGGGCTGACGTTCCACTGTTTGTCCTCATACATCGGGCAGAACAGATTCATCTCGACGACCACGCCGCACTTGGAGGCATGCGAGAGAAAATCGCGCAAGCGCTTGAAGTAATCCTCGTCCCAGCGGTTGAGGTCGAATTTGGCGCCGCCGCCGGCATAGCCCGGCTCATCACTTCGAGCCCAGGGGCAAATGAAGCGCTCCTCGAGCGGCGCCAGCGTGTTGCGTGCTATGTTGAATGCGCCCTGCGGCTCGACATAGGCCCCGCTGAAGGTGCGCGTGTTGTTGAGGCCGTCGCCGGAGAGGGTGTCGAGATACTTTTTGTAATTGAAATCGAGATTCAGCACGGCGCCGTAATGCTCGCCCGAGGTGATCAGCACAGTCGGCTTGCCGCGGAAGAGGAAGTAATGCCCGTTTTCAGGATGCAGCGCCAATGGCAGATGCTCGGCAGCTCGCGCACTTGCACACGGCAGCAAGGCGAACCACGCAATAAGCAGGCCGGCGGTGTGCGACATCATCGTTCTCCCGATGCGTTGATTTTAGGCCAACAATTTTTTCGATACCGGAAACGCCACCGCGCCTGGCAGCACCTAAAGCGAATCGACAATACCTATTACTCCCTAAGCAATTTCTCAAAAACAACTTCCGCATTTCCAGGCGTCAATGGGGCAACTCGCAGGGATTGATGAAACAGGAGTAAACAGAGACAACGGAGAAATAGCTATCCTGCTTGCTCTGTTTCCTCCGTCTTCTTTGTTTCCTCCCTTTGCAAAGGAGCTGCCATGCATCCTTTGTTTGTCCAGGCATCTGGATTGACTCACGACGTGATGCATCAACTTCAATGAATTGAAACTAACCGATGGCGTATCAAGGTTAATCATTCCGGCTGCAAATCTCGAATGAGTCCACGGAGTGGACAGAGCAAACAGAGAGTGTCTTCTCCGTTTCCTCTGCTCCCTTCTGTTCAAAAAAACGTCCGCAATAAAAACTTCCCAATGCCAACGTTAATTTTGAGTGTCCCCAGAGGAAGTGGTCAGATGCGCAAAAACCTCTGATATGGGTATTGCGCATCTGTCGCGTTTTGGATACAGGCGTACGAGGCGCCGCGCTCGAGCAGTTTGGGATTGGGTAGTTGATTTTGCCTCACTGAAATTTTTTTCTTTTTTTCGTGGGGCGAAATTCGGCGAATTTCGCTCTATCGTGCCCGCGTAAGTTGTTTGTGGCTCACCGGTTGGTGCGTGGCAGTGGGGCGAAATTGTCTGAATTTCGCCCCGGGGGTGGGGCAAAAATGTCTCCGGGTGGGGCGAAATCCGCC
>DATFGJ010000324.1:0-3425 GCA_035249585.1 Lacipirellulaceae bacterium | reverse complement strand
GGCCCAGCCGCTCGATTTCCCACCAATAGAGTGCGGCCAGCGCCGTGGCGAGAAATAGCTCGATCAGCAAAGGGCGGATCCAAAACCCGGGGCCATGAGTGTCGGCCTCGCGACGCAAGGCGAGCCAGCCGATCACCGGAACGCGATCCAAACGGCCGCGCGGCGATGCGCCCGGCGCCAGTCGTGACCACGGCGAGATCGGCCGCGGCCGCCAGGCGAGCGCATAGATCGCCCAATTCACAAGCGCGCCAAGCCCGAGGCCGACAGCAAAGACTACGGCGAGTCGCACAGCGAGCGGAAGCATTGATCCATCCATGACGCTCGGGACCGCGACTGGTTAGAGATTGGCCGCGATCTCATCGGCCACTTGGGCGCATGTTTTTCCGTCGGTATTCACGACAAGCGTAGCACATTGACCGTAAATTGGCGTCCGCTCGGTCAGCAAAGTCTCGATCTCGTCCCGGCCGCCGGTTTTCGTCAGGTTAGGCCGACGGCCTGCCGTTGCTGGATCCGCGGCCAGTCGCGCGACAATGACGTCGACCGGCGCCGTGAGCCACACGACCGGGCCTGCGTCCCGGATCGCGATGCGATTCGATTCTCGCAGCACAGCCCCACCGCCCAGCGCGATGACCGAGCGCCGAAGCCCGGATAGTTCGGCCACGAGCTGGCTTTCCAAGTCTCGGAAGGCGGCTTCGCCGTTGTCGGCGAAGATGGCGGCGATGCTCTTGCCGGCGCGGCGCTCGATTTCAGCATCGGCGTCCACCGAATCGTAGCCGAGCCGCTCAGCCAAATGGCGCGCCACGGTCGACTTGCCCGTGCCGCGGTAACCGATCAGGAAGATGGGGGCGGCACTCGCGAATTCCGTCATGGATTAACGTCATCAAGAGCCCGGCCGCTGAATCGGCCTCGCAAAATGCTTTGCTCCAGGCTCCCTGCTCCACGCTCCTAGCTCAGTCTCAGTACTTCACCGGTCCGATGGCGCGCTTGAGCGTGTCGCGCATCAGCTGCAGCGGGGGCTCCTTGCCGGTGAACAGGAAGAACTGCAGCCCCGCCTGGCCGACGAACATCTCCGTTCCGGTGACGACGCGGCAGCCATGCGAGCGGGCTTCTTTCAATAGCAGCGTAGACTCCGGATTGTACACGGTATCGAACACGAGCATCGACGGTTTGAGGTGCGACTTGTTGAACGGGCTTTCATCGACATTGGGATGCATTCCAACCGGCGTGCAGTTGATGATGATCTCGGCGTCGCCGACGTGCCGGGCCGACCATTCCACACAGCGGCCGGCAAATGTTTCCGCCAGGTACTGAGCGCGCGACCGCGTGCGGCTGGCGATGGTGGCCTTCGCCCCGCGCCGTTGCAGACCGTACATGATGGCCCGGGCCACTCCGCCAGCGCCGAGAACAATCACTTTTTTATCCTTGAGTGGGCTTGGCTTTCCGGGCGCGGCGGCGCCGCCCAAGGCGTTTTCCAGGCAGTCCATCGCGGCCTTGTAGTCGGTGTTGTAACCCACGACTTCAGCGCCCTTGAACAGCACGGTGTTCACGGCGCCAATTCCCTTCACGGCCGGGTCGACTTTGGTCAGAAACTTGGCAATCGCTTCCTTGTGTGGGATCGTGACGCTCAATCCGCGAATGCCCAAGCGCGGCACGTCTTCCATAAACTGGCCGAGCGCGTCGAACGGCACGCGAAATGGAACATAGACGGCATCGATTCCCGCCGCGCCGAACGCCGCGTTGTGAATCTGCGGGCTTAAACTATGCGCGACGGGGTCGGCGACCACTCCGTAAACGTCCGTAGTCGGCCCGATGTTGTTGTGCCGATAAATATTCACCATTTGATCGTAGCTGAGCTGGCCCGGCGCGAGCGCTCGCTCGTGGTGGAACGTAGCGTAGGTGAACGGAGCGCCGAACTTGGGCCCCAGAATCCGCGACGGCGTGCCGATGTCGCCCATGCACATGCCGATCGTGGGCGAGTCGCTTTCCTGCATCATTTCCAGCACGCGCAGGTTGTCGTGCGGCTGGTTGGCCATCGTGGCGATTTTTACGATATCGGCATCCAGCGACTTGAGCCGCGCGTGAAGGTCGCGCAGGTTATCGGGCGTGTTGCGGAAGCTGTGGAAACTGATGATCCGCTTGGTCTTGCCGAAACGCGGAATTTGCCCGGCGACGTCATCCTCCAGGTCGATGTACTCGACGCCGTTGGCAATGGCCTCACGCAGCATGATCAGCCGGGCTTCTTCGCTGCCGACGTATTTGCCGCCGTCCTGCTCGCGGCGCACCGAGACGACTACCTGGCACGGCCGGTCCTTCAGTAGCCGCTGGATGTTCACGCGCGAGCTGATGTAGTCCAGGCGCAACTCGACCAGCTCAGCCCCCTGTTCGCACAGGTGCTTGTGTTCGGCCAGCATGTGTTTATGCCGGCTACGGCCGATCGAGACGCAGATCATGCGGAGGTTGCGGATGGAGGATGCGGGATGCGGGATGCGGAGTATCAAGCATCACCGCGGTTCCTGTTATTTTGGTTCAAGTTGGCCTGCCGATCAAATCCGCATGAATTGGCGATCTAAATCTTCGCGGGTGAAGACCAGTGCGGTGGGGCGGCCGTGCGGGCAGTGGTGGTCGTCCTGAGCCAGGTGCCGCTGGGCCAAGAGCGATTCGATTTCCTCGCCGCTAAGCCGGTCGCCGAATTTCACGGCCGCTTTGCAGGCGATCATATGCAACAGATCGTCGAGCAAGTCGCGCGGTTCGGGCTGACGGCCTCCACACAGCAACTTTTCAACCAGTTCCCGCAGCACTTCGGCCGGGCTCAGGTTAGCGAGCATGGCCGGGTAGCTGGATACCAGAACCGTCTCGCCGCCGAATGGTTGAACTCCGACGCCGAGCTGCGCCAGGAGTTCGGCGTGTTCCAGGACCGCGGCCGCTTCGCTGGCCGTGAGGTCGACCGGCTCGGGCACAAGCAGCTTCTGCGACTCCAATGCGCCGCCCAAGACTCGCTCGCGAATCTGCTCATACAGAATTCGCTCATGCAGCGCGTGCTGGTCAATGACTTCGATTCCAGTCTCAGTTTCGACCACGAGATAGCGATTGTGTACTTGAAGCGCGTTGCGCGGCGCAGTGGCACCATAATCGCGAGCGGTTGCGCGCGCCCGTTCCGCGCCCGCATCCGCTGCGGGAGACGCGGCGAATTCTCGACCGATATCAAACGGTTGGAACGGCGGCGCATCGATGCGGTGAAGTCGCAACGGCTCTTCGGTTTGAAATTCCCTGTGAGCCGGGCCGTGTTCGCCCGCGGCAAACTCTGGAAGCGAGAACGATTCGGCCTGTTGAAAATCCGCGGTCGTGGCGGGCACGCGGCAACCGTCTTTGCCCGGTGCCGGGTCGCCGGCTCGCTCCAGTTGTTTCCCTAGCTCTTGTTTGGCCCA
>DATFGJ010000323.1:0-2338 GCA_035249585.1 Lacipirellulaceae bacterium | reverse complement strand
GTGGCGTCGGGGCTATATCGCCAGCCGCCAAAGGTGTTTTTCTTTTGCGACGTAACCGCCGCACGCACGGCCAGCTCAAGCGCCTGGCCGATCGAGCGGCGATTCGGCTCCGATCCCTTCCACAGATTGCGGTCGTCCACGGTGCCATATGCCTCAGCCAGTCCGAGCATCGCAAATCCATGATGGTACATGCTGGGGCCCATGATTCCCGTGCCGGCGTTCTGCTGCATGATCATGCTCCGCAGCGCCTTGCGGATATGGTTGCTGTACAAGCCGAAGTTGGGATCTTCGCCCGAAGCCAGAAACACCATCAGCGCCATACCCGTCACGCCGGGCCCGACCTCGCCGCCGCTCCCTTTCCAGTCGCCGTCGTCGCTTTGGGTCGTCGCCAGGTATTGCAAGCCGCGATCGTAGATTTCGCGCACGTCGCGCGGGATGACTTCGCCAACGTGAACCGCTGGCGGCTGCGCCAAAGCCACTAAGCTTGGGGAGCAAAGCTGCACAGCCAGCGCCAGCCAGGCAACCGGTCGCCAGCGAGAAACTTCCAATCTATTCATGTTCCGTATTTCGGTCCAATTCCGCAAATCTTCAGCGACGCAAAGGAACACAGACACACTTGGCGCGGCCTGACGGCCGCAACCAAAGGGGATGAATTTAACAATAACTATGCTGCATGATGGTAGTTCTTTCCGGCAATGGGAGAGTCACCACCATGCAGCAGTTCTTGGAGCGGCACGGGGAGCAAATCGTGGGGGTATTGTCGGGGTTTGATCGAGTGTTGTTTCGCGGGACGCTGCGATCCCTGTCGTACGCCGCGGGCTTCGACAAGTTCCTGACGGCGCACGGCGTGTTGTATAAGGATTTTGGGAAGTTCGCCGAGCGATTGTCCAAGCGGGTTAAAGCACATGCCAAGGAATTTGCCGAACAACACGGCCGGCCGTGGATCTACCTGAAATCGTCGTCGGTGTCGAAGGAAGACGTGGCGCGTCGTGTGATGCAACGGGACAGCATCCAGCAGGGCTTGGTTTGCGTCCTGCGGTGTGTTGAGCCTTGCCAAAGCTTCGAGATGCGCAAGAACCGCGAGCACAAAAAACTGGAGTTGGTGCCCGCCACGCGCAAATGCCTGTTTCTGTACTTCTATTTCGTCGATCGCGAATTCGGCCTGATGCACGTCCGCCTGCAAACCTGGTTGCCCATGTCGATTCAGGTCTGCCTGAATGGCCGCGAGTATCTGGCCCGCCGCCTCGATCGAGCGGGGATCCGCTATGAGAAGCGCGACAACTGTTTTCTGCGGATCGACGACGTACCTCGGGCTCAGCAGATGCTCAACGACTTGGAGCAGCGCAACTGGGCGGCTTTTTTGAACGCCTTTGCACGGCGCCTTAATCCCTGGCTGAGTCGTGACAATCCCTTGAATCTTCACGGCTACTACTGGACGATCCGCGAGAGTGAATACGCCACCGACGTGATGTTCCAAAGTCCGGCTGCCCTGGCACGGATCTATCCCGGCCTGGTGCGGCACGCCGTGAGCCATTTCAACTGCCAAGACGTGATGCGCTTCCTGGGCCGCCGCACCAACAGCCGTTTCAACGGCGAAGCCAGCAGCAACCTCAAGCATCGAATCGAAGGCGTCCGCGTGAAACACTGGGTGGAAGAGAACTCGATCAAGATGTACGATAAGCAAGGCTCCGTACTGCGAGTCGAGACCACGATGAACAACCCGCGGCGGTTCAAAGTCCGTCGCGCGGCCACCCGTCATGGCGAGCGCTGCACCGCATGGATTCCCCTGCGCAAGAGCATCGCCGATCTTCGACGGCGCGTCGAAATCTGTCGCGCCGCTAATGAGCGCTATTTTGAGGCGCTCGGCGTGGTGGGCGAATCCTCGCCCACCCGCCACTTGATCGACCCGGTCAGCCGCCGCATCACCCGCGACGGCCGACCTTATCGAGCGTTGCGTCCCGTCGACCCTAACGAGGCCAAGCTGTTCGCCGTCTTGCTGGATGCGTGTTTCTTGGTGCAAGGCTTTCGCAACAAGGACCTTCGCGCACGCCTTTTCCCGAAGGTGGGCAACGATCCGCAGTCCCGGAAGAAGGCGTCCGGGCGAATCACGCGTTGGTTGCGTCTGCTGCGTGCTCATGGACTGATTCGAAAAGTTTCCACCACGTCCTACTACCGAGTTACCCTCGTCGGACAAAACCTAATGACCACAGCGCTAAAGCTCCGCGAACTCAACATCGCGGCTCTGGCCGCATAAAAACTTGTCAGAAAAACAAACTTTCACACATTTGTCATACAGAGCGTGACGCCAGTGCCAGGTCGTCGCCTTGGTCTGCGGCGA
>DATFGJ010000322.1:0-2380 GCA_035249585.1 Lacipirellulaceae bacterium | reverse complement strand
CCTCGACGGCACGCGTGAGCTGCTCTTCCACCACGCTCAGCTCGACCTGTTTCGCTGCGAGCGAACGATCGGCCGCCGCCGCCCGCTGCTGTTCCACGAGCGCGCCGCGGCGCTGCAGGGCATCTTTTAATTGACGGTCGTGCTGTTCGGTTTGCGTGGCCAGAGATTCCCAATCGTTGTCCAATCGCCCGATGGTTTCGGGGGCAAGCAATGGCGCAAAATCGGCTTCGCTGCCGTGTTTGCCGATGGCCGCAACGATTTCGCGCGAGAGCGCGGTGCGCTTTTTGCGCAGTTCCTCGGCCTCATCGAGCTGCGTAGCGAGCTGTCGCAGCTCCTGCTCGCCTGAGACTCCACACTTTTCAAACAGTGCATCACGCCGCCGCGTGAAACTGACCGCCGCATTCGCATGCCGCGATTGCTCGACCTTGAGTGCGTGCGAGCGCTCGCGAAGCTCCTTGCGCCGGGCCACGCGTTCTTGCTGTTTGTGATATTCGGCTCGCAAATGATCAAGCTGCGCGAGCGGACTGACTGTAGCCGGGGTCTGCGACCCCGGCTTATTTGCGCCTTCTGTACGCGGGGTCTGTGACCCCGGCTTCGTGCCGGCCTCAGAGAGGCCGGCTACAGCCAGTCGCAGCCCGGTTTCCTCCGCCAGAGCGAAGATCCGCTGCGATACGACGTTGAACTCGCGCTGCCGGCGCTGCATGTCGTCGCGGCGGTTTTCGATGCGGGCCTCCAGTTCAGCCAGCCGTTCGCATTGGCCAGCCATCGTCGCCAGGCCCGACGGGCTGATGTCGTCAGGCAAACCCAACGCGCGGAGCTTCGATTTCCAATTGGCAAGCGCCGCGGCGTGCTTTTCCTCAGCGAGTTTGAGCCGCCGCTCGGCGGACGCGATCTCATTGACCACCTCGCGGCGCTGGCTTTCCACCGGTAACACTCGCTCCAGCTCGGCCAGGTGCCGCTCCGCGTGCTGCAACCGAAGCGCAGCCGATCCGTCGGTCAGCGGAAGCTCGCGGTCGAGCCTGCCCCGCTCTTCTTCGGCGTCCTCGATCTGCTTGAGCACCATCTCGATCTGCTTGTGGCAGGCGTCGAAGCGATCGGACGCCGAATCTTCCGCGAAATATTTGAATAGCCAGGCGAAAATTGAGCCGCCAATACCGATTGCCGCGATCCAGCCGCCGTACTTGCCGAGCGTCGCCGCCGGCACCAGCCACCATGCGCCCAGTGCCACGAACCCGAGCACGAACACCGCGAGCAGCCAGCTGAAGAGGCCCATTGGCACGACCTGTTCGTCGACCAGCTCGTGGGCTTGTTGCTGCAGCTCCTCGGCCTGGCGCTGGGCCGCCTCGATTCGCTGCTCGACTTGCTGGCGACGTCGCAGCTGCGCCACCAGATCGCCGGCCGCGTCTAGATCCTTGGGCAATCCTAGTTGCTCGCCGCCGGTCATCGCCGACTCAATCTGGGCGCGGTATTGATGTTCGCCGGCCCGATGGACCTCCAACTCGTGCCGGGCCGTTTGCAGCAGCCCTTCAGTGGCCTCGATGGCGCGGGCTTGCGGCGTGAGCTGCTCGATCGTGTCCGTGCCAATGCGCGGCGGAAGCTTCCCGGCGCCCGTCCATTCATGACTGAGCCGCTCGTTTTCGCTCGCCAGCCGTGCCTCGAGGTTTTCGACTTCGTCAGCCAGCTCGGCCGCCATCCGCTGCACCGCTTGCAGCCATTCCTGCTGTTCCAAGAGCGCTTCGAGCCGGCGGCTATTGCGCACCAGCAAATCATTGATGCCCAGGCGCTTAATTTCATCGCGAAGCTGGACGCGCTGACCGCGCAGGATGTCGCGCTGCCGCTCGTGTTCTTCAATTCGCTTATTGAGATCATCGAGCGTCGCCAAGGTGCCTTCGTCAATTGGTCGCAAATGGCTGAATCGCTCGAGCTGGTCATCGATTTTCGTGCGTTTGATCCACAGCGGCTTCAGTCCGATGGCAACTTCCAGGCGACGCGCGCGGGCGGCGAGTGCCTTGGCCTCCGCTTGCCGGCAATCGACCTCGTCGGCCAACTCGCGCAGCTTGACGGCCGCTTGCGACCAGCGGCGGCCTTTGGCCACAAGTTCATCCAGCTCGCCCCGAAGTTGTTCGCGCTCGTGCGCGAGCGTGCGAATCTCCGATCTCTGCTCGGCTGCGTTCAGCAGCCGCGTCCGCGCGCCGGCCAGCATGTGGATCACGTCGTAAAGCGATATGCGGTCCAACCCGGATGTCAGCCGGTACAACCACTGCGCGGCAGCCGTATCGCTCAGCGAGCCCAGCTCCTGCACCTCGCGGATCCCAACGGCGAAGATGTTGTTAAACGTCGGCTCGTCGACGTGCTCCAAAGACTCTCGCAGCAGGCGGTC
>DATFGJ010000321.1:0-6889 GCA_035249585.1 Lacipirellulaceae bacterium | reverse complement strand
TCCACGTCGGAGACGTCAAAGTTGACCTGAGTACCGATGGTCCACTGGAATCCATCATCAAGTGGATCATCATCCACGACGAGGAACGCTTCAACTCGCCGCCATTCGTCGGTGACCAAGGAAGCTGCCACTGGCTTGCCGAACGACGTTGCGCCGTTGTTATCCATATCGACCCAGGAGGCCTGGCTTTGGTCCTGCCCGTTGAACGTGGGGTTGCCGGCGTTCTGATCGGTGTCCCACAGCCTGTCGCCGAAACGCGGAAAATCGGGGGGTTCGAAATCGGCAAAGGCGCTCCGGGCCTCCTTCCACAGCTCGAGCTTCAGCACCGGCTCGATCTGCGGGACTTTTGTCACTGGATCATTGGGATCCTGCCGCATCCACATAGAAAAGCGAATCGCGTTGCCGTTTTCCAGCTTGCCCGACGCGTTGCCGATCGCCGCAAAGACAGGATCGACCGGTTCGGCGTTATCAACGTCGGTATTCGGGCTGCCCGCCGGCGAACCCGGAGGGCCCGGCGGGTTGGTCTGCGTGATCCCGTTCTCTCCGTTGGATATGGAGATCGACAGGCCGGCGCCGTCGTTGGCACTAATTCCATTCATGGTGTAGACGACGATATCGTTGTTCATGAACACGGCGTCATCGTCAACCTGGAACGGCGCGCCGCTGCCGCTGGCGAAGAGGTTTACGGCTCCGTCGAATCCCACTCCAGTCGGCGAGCCGTTGATGTCCGTGATCTGGTTGATGGCAATTGCAGCATAAATCGAAGTCTGCCCAAGGCCGTAATAAACAATTGCCAGCAGCGCCGCGCTGCGCATAGTACTTGTGTTCGAATACATGGGACCTGCTCCTCGTTTTCTGTTCAGGCTGTTCCTTCTGAAAATCTCTGGCAGAGGCGACCGGAAGCAACGTGCGTTCTGCATAATACCTGAGCGCACGAGTGTTGGTGTCGTAGGGCGCCAACCTATGCTCCGCCATGAAGAATTTGATTCCGCGCGCCGAGTTGAGCGCCGGCGTGAAACGTTTTGCGGAACTGATTCTGAATTTACTTCCGGGGCTCATGATGGTCAATAAAAAGCTGGCTGACGGGTTGGCGACGTTGGGGCGAACCTGGTATTTCAAACCGAGCTTGTATTCTCGCTTTTCTTTATAGCGATGTGCTTCGCATCCCGGCCGCAACGAAGGCTAGAGTATCTAAAAATATGAACCGCCAAGAACGCCAAGATCGCCAAGTAAGCGGATGGGCGTCTTGGAATTTCTTGGCGCACTTAGCATTCTTGGCGGTTTGATTCATTTGGTTACAGGCGTTAAGTGTGTTGGTGCTGCCGGCGGAATTGCGATGGGGTGAGACCAACGGCGCGACGAAACACGCGCGAAAACAAATCCTGGTGGCCGAAGCCGGTGGCCCGGCTGATGTTGGCGATCGAACGATCCGACTCGACGAGCAAACGCTTGGCATCTTCGATTCTTACACGGCGAATTTCGGCGGCCGGCGTCCGGCCGACCAGCCGCCGGAAGCGCTGTTCCAAGGCACGGCGGGCGACGGCCAGTTCGCGAACCACGTCGGACACACGGATGCCATTCTGCGAGCGGTCGCGAATCAAGCGCAGCGCGTCGCGTACCATTTCATCGTCGATCGAAAGCGTGTCGGTCGAATGGCGCACGATGATGCGCGTGGGAGGAAACAACAGCGGCCGCTTGCGCGGCTTCTTGCCGCGCATCATGTCTTCGAGCAGGCGGGCCGCCTCGTAGCCGATCTGGTCGGCCGGTTGATCGATCGTCGACAGCGGCGGGCTGGAGATGTGCGACATGAGCTCGTCGTAGTCGCCGCCGAGCACGGCCACGTCGTCGGGCACGCGGATGCCGGCGTAGTGGCAGGCCTCGGTGACTTGGCGGCCGCGCGCGGCGCTCCAGGCGAGCACGGCCACGGGCCGCGGCAATTCTTTCAGCCAGTCGACGAGGCTTGCCAGGTGCGCGTTCCAGGCGATCGAGCGCTGGTCGCCGCCCGGCGTCGGATACATCAGGCATGAATGCTTTCGCTTACTCAGTACAGTACGAAAGGACTCAGCCAGCGGGTCGCTATAGCCGAGCTGCTGGAGCGGGCCGCAGTAGCCGAACTCTCTGAAGCCGGCGGAGAGAAAATAGTCGGCCGCCATGCGGCCGGTGGCCTCCGGATCCACGGTGCATCGGGCGATGCGATCGCCGTGAAATGGGTACCAGGAAAGATTGATGGCCGGCAGGCCGCTGTCAGTGATTTCCTTTGCGAGCGATTGTCGCGTGATTCGCGCGATGATGCCATCGCCATCCCACCCTTGGGGAACGTGAAACTGCTCATAGCGGCCCCACGGCTCGACATGGATCAGCCAGTTGCCGGCTTCCTGGGCGTGCCGGGCGATCCCCTTAATGAGGCGAACGCCCCAGGAAGTAGCTGTATCGATCAGCAGGCATACGCGGCGGCTACGGAGCATGGGAAGATGTTATAGCCAAGTTATGCCGCCGGGAAATCGGCGCCGGAATGCGATAATCCACTTTCAAACCGCGGTGGCGACGATTGAAACAGCCGCCGAGGGGTTGAAAAAACAAACTTTCTGCGCGGAAAATCATTGCGTTTCGTGTAGCGCCTTACCAGAGTATGTAGCGTGGGATAGCGTGCGCGCGGATGACGGGCGCGGCTGGCAAATCGGCATCTGGGAGACGTGCTAATGAAGGTTACCAACTGGTGTAGCAAACTCTCGGCGGCAATTCTGGCCGCGGGGATCTGGGTTCCTGGCATGGCCTACGCTCAGGTCAGTATTCCGCTGGGCGATCCGAGTTTTGAGGCGTTCGCCGTTCCGGCCTTTCCTGGCGGAGATGGCTTTGCTTATTCAGACACGTATCGGCCCACAAGCGCGTGGGTCGACGATTTGGATAACCCGCCCGACGGCACCGGCGGCCCCTCGGATTACTATCTGCAAGACGATGGGGGCAGCAACTGGCTGTATGATGCCGCGTATGCGGAAGGCGCCAGCACGGCGAGAAAGCGGGCGGCGCCGCGCACCGGCAATCAGGCGATGCATGGATTCGGCTATTACAACGCTCAAGAGACGAACGCTGTCTTCGAGGCGGGTCGGACCTATACATTTTCGGCCTGGGCCCAGGGCGATGATGACTCCACTGCGACGACAAGTCGTGTGTTTCTTTACATATTTGATGGGTCGGTGCCGTTCAGCGAAGCAAACTCGCTGATCTTCAAACGGTTTGCTCCGGACACGGGAGATTTCGTGAACCGTACGGTAGGAATGACGGCGGCCGCAAGCCAGGCGAATTGGAGACAGATCAGTCTCTCGCACACGGTCTTGCCTGGGGCGTCGGAAATCGGGCATCCGGTTGGCGTGGGATTCTGGATTGCAGCCGACGGAGCCCTGGATGATGCGACGCTCACGTCGGTGATCCCGGAGCCGACGACAGTCATTCTCGTTGGTTTGAGCGGTTTGGCGCTGGTGGCAATTCGCCGGCGACGGGAGTAGTGCTGGTTTCGGGACCGAGCATGCCGTCGGCCAACACTTCGGCGATGTCACGCACTTGCGCGCTCGGGTTTTGCGCAGCCAGGCCGTCGCCAAGCATGATGAGGCAGAAGGGGCAGGCGACGGCCACGGTCTGCGCGCCGGTTGCGGCGATCTCTCGTACACGTCCTTGACCGACGCGGTTGGCCGGCGCATCATCGAACCACATCCGCCCGCCGCCGGCGCCGCAGCAGGATGTGTGACGCCGATTCCGGGGCAGTTCGTCCAAGCGTGAATGGTTCGTGTCGCCGACCGCTGCCGCCAGCACGGAGCGAGGCGCTTCGGTGACGCCGCTCACTCGCGCCAGGTAACATGGGTCGTGAAATGTGAGCGATGAGCCGTTTGATGTGGTGCCGGTCACGCGCGGGAGGCGACCTGATTCAACAAGTTCGGCTAACAGTTGACTGTGGTGGACGACTTCGTAGTTGCCTCCCGCCTGCGGATAGTCGTTGCGCAGGCTGTTCACGCAGTGGGGGCAGTGGGCGACAACTCGGCGCACCTTGCGCCGCGCGAGTGTCTCAACGTTTTGGGCCGCCAGCTGCTGGAACAAAAGCTCATCGCCCATCCTGCGGGCCGACTCGCCGGTGCAGCGCTCTTCCGCCCCAAGCACGGCGAAGTTGACTTTGGCCGCTTGGAACAGCCGTACGGCACTGCGGGCGATTTGCTGCGCGCGGCGATCGTAGGCCGCGGCGCAACCGACCCAGTACAGCACGTCAAAATCGGCGCGCTCACTGGCCAGCGGCACATTCAGCCCCTTGGCCCACGCCATCCGATCGGCCGGCGGCATTCCCCAGGGGTTTCCTGCTCGATCGGTCTTTTGTAGGGCCGCCGCTGGCGAGCCGCGCAGTAAGCCTTCACCGATAAGGTATCGCCGCATGTCCGTGATCATTCGCATCGGGCTGATGCCAAGCGGGCAAACATCGGCGCAGGCGCCGCAGGTTGTGCACGACCAGAGCGTTTCGGCCGCGATTGGCTGGCCATGCACGTTTTCAGTCGTGCCGCGGGAATTCATCACGCCGACAAGATCCTGCACGACGTTGCGCGGCGAGAGCGGTTTGCCGGCTTCGAACGCCGGGCAGCGGTCTTCGCAGCGGCCGCAGGAAACGCAGGCGTCCAGCTCGATGAGCTGACGATAGGAGAAGTCGGCCAGACGCGCGACGCCAATCTGGCCCGTGGCTTCGACTTCTTCAATGGAAACCGGCGTCATGAGGCCGAGCGAATGGTCGCGGATGGCGAGATTCAGCGCGCCGGCGATCGCGTGCAGCAGTCGCGTGTAAGGCATCAGCGCGATGAAGCCTAAGGCGACGAACGCGTGCGCCCACCACAGCGCGAAATGAAATGCGGCGGCGGTTTCGAGATTTAAACCAGCGGCGGCAAACGAAAGTGCGCACAGGTAGCCGATTGGCGATAGGCCAGGCAGCGGCGTTTGCGCGAATAGAATTCGCAGGCCTTCCACCAGATATCCGGTGATGCTGATGGCGATGAGGGCGATAAGGATGCCGACGTCGGCCGGGCTGCGCGCGAAGCTGCCGGCGTTTCGCCAACGGCGCGCGAGAAACATCACGCAGCCCGCGATGAGCGCCAGGCCGAACACATCCGTCACGATTTCGTATACGCCGAAGTAAACGCCTTTGTGAAACAACGGATTGTTCGGCTCGCGGCCAAGCGCATCGGCCAATACGTGCTCGATCGCGATGAGCGTCGTGCCAATCAGCAACACGACAAAGCCGCTGAAAAGGAGCACGTGAGCCAGGCTGGCGGCTCCGCGGCCCCACAAGCGCTGTTGAAATAGCACATCGCGAGCAAGCCGGCCGACGGCCAAGGGCCAGTTGACGCCATTACCGTCGCGCCGTCCTTGTTTCCACAAGCGAACGCGGCGCAGAACACCATAGAGCCACGTGATGATGGCGGCCGCCGCCAGTACATAGAACAGTGTTTGGGCCCAACCGGGCACGTTGCCGAAGATTTCGCGCGTTAGTTGCGTCGGCCCGGCGGCTGCAAAGATTTCAGGCACCACGGCAGGCCGCATGGTTTTGCAATTTCTCGATGAGTTCGGGCACGATGGCGTACACATCGCCGACAAGGCCGTAGTCCGCCACGTCGAAAATCGGCGCGTTCGGGTCGCTGTTGATGGCCACAATCGTTCGGGAGTTTTTCATTCCCGCCAGATGCTGTACGGCGCCGGAGATGCCGAGGGCGACATACAGCTGCGGCGCGACGATTTTGCCGGTCTGGCCGACTTGCAGCTCGTTGGGCGTGATGCCGGCGTCGACCAGCGCGCGCGAGCTGCCGGTGGCGCCACCGAGCACGTCGGCCAGCCGGCCCACGAGCCGCTCGTAGTCCTCGCTGTTCTTAATTGCCCTGCCGCCGGAGATCACGACTTTCGCTTCGGTGACATCGGGCCGGGCGCTCCGCTTCGACTTGATGCCTTCGTGAACGGCGCGCGAGGTTAGCAGCGCTGCATCAATTGTAAGCGATTCAATCGGATGCGCGTTTGCAGCGACTGATTTGGCCGGCGGATAGGCCGAGGCTCGGACGGTAACGACCTGCGGTGTTCCAAGAAGCCGAAGCGTTGCGGTGACAGCGCCGGCGTACTGCGGGCAATCGAGGTGAAGTTGTCGGTCGAACAGTTCATGCCTCAGAACGTCACTGGCCATAGCGCCGCCAACGAACGCGGCCGCGCGGGGCAGAATGTCTTTGGAGAATGTCGATGCGGCAGCGCATAAGAGATCGAATTGGCGATCGCGCACGACGGTGGCAATCGTGCGCGCATACGAGTCGGCGAGCGGCTGGGCAAGCGACGGTGAATCGACAACGAGTGTCGGAGCGAATTGGGCCGCATCGGCCGCAACAGAGTTGACGTGGTGCCCGAGCAAGAGCCAGGCGGCGTTGCCGCCGGTTGCATTTGCGACCGATTGCGCGAACGTCAAGCAGGACAAGCTTGCCGGGCGTAGCGCTTTTCCGTCATGTTCGGCAATTGCTAACGTGCGCATGTCGGTATGGTGTCACGTAGTCGTTCAACAAGCTCGTCGACGGAATGCAAAAGTTTGCCACGGCGCTGGGTTTCGGCGGAATGGTATCGCATAATCTGCACTCGCGGCTCGAGCACTACGCCGAGGTCAACGGCAGCAATCACATCCAGCGGCTTCTTACGGGCCTTCATGATGCCGGCCAACGAGGCGTAGCGCGGCTCGTTGAGCCGCAGGTCGGTGGTAACGACCGCCGGCAGCGGCAGGCGGAGAGTTTCGATTCCGTGGTCGGTCTCACGTTCGACGCGAATTTCCCCGCCGAGCAGCTCCACGCGCGAGGCGAACGTGGCTTGTGGCCAATCGAGTAGGGCCGCCAGGAAC
>DATFGJ010000320.1:0-6580 GCA_035249585.1 Lacipirellulaceae bacterium | reverse complement strand
CCTTGTTCCACGGTGATTGACCATCGTCAAGCAAATCGGTCGCCAGTTGGCCGTAGCGGGCCGAATCAGGTGCCGCTGTTGCACCCGAATGCGATCCATTTCCGGCCGAATCGCCTTGAGGCGACTCGGCCATCGAATTTTTGACCAGCGAATCGATGAATTCTCGGCAGGTTGCATACCGGTGTTGTGGATCTTTTGCCAGTGCCCGGCTCACCACGTAGCGGTCGGCGCTGGACAAAGCGGAGAGATCGGGTAGGTCATTGAGATGCTGAAGCGTCAATTCGGCCGCATTTCCTGCCGAGAATGGCAACTGGCCGGAAAGCATCTCCACGTAAACGATCGCCAGTGAATACTGGTCGCTGTGCGAGCTTGGTCCGCCGCGAAACACCTCGGGCGCGGCATAGAGCGGCGTCATCCCGCCCACGATCGAGGCTTCCGATTGCCGAACGTCCTTTACCAATCCGAAGTCGGCGACTTTCACGTGGCCCGCCAGCAGCAACAGGTTTTCCGGTTTGATATCGAGGTGCTGCAGCGTATGGGCCTCGCTCATGAAATCCAGCGCATCGGCCGCGTCGCGCAAGTATCCGAGCAACTCATCACGCGGAATTCCGCTCAAGCCTTCCTTACGGCAGGCCTCGAATCGGTCTTTCAAACTGCCATCGGCAAGTTCCGTCACGACGATCAGGCGGCCATCAACCGTTTCGATTCGCTCGAGCGAAAGCAGAAACGGATGGCGGACACCACGAACGCGATCCAAAGCGCGCAGCTCGTTCGATGCCCGGCGCTCGTGCAGCTGGCCGAAGACGAATTTGATCGCCTTGGTGAGCCCACCCGGCGCTTCGGCGCGCCACACCTCCCCGAAGCCGCCTGAGCCGATATGCTCAAGCAGCCTGTAGCCGGGAAGCGGTTCCAGATTGACGTCAATGTCGGTCGTCACTGCGAGCGTCCCTTAGATCCAGCGAACTTTGGTTGTGTCGGCGATTGTGGCCCGCGTTGACCGCCTGCCGGTTGCGTGCTCGCGTCGGCTAGCTTCATCGGGCCCGGGTTTGGCGATTGGATCGTTTTGCGAAGCTCGCAATCCGAGGCAGGTGAGCCGGCGTCCTTGGATGCCGGCCGGTTCGCCGCAGCTACTGCCGTAAAGTAACTCTTCACGACGCGGTCTATGTAATCGGGCCGTAGCTCCATCGGCCGGCCGTAGTACGCGCAATAGTTCTTGATTTGTTGCAAGAGGTCGCGCGCGTGGCAGCGCCGCAGCGGCCGGTGATGCGGCGCGTAGTGCGTTTGAATCAGGTAATGCACGGCTTCCGGGAAGAACCGGCAGCCGAACGAATGGCAGGCCGCTTCGAATAGCTTGGCAAATTCGGCCGACGACGGGTCCTTGACTTCAATTTTGTACGGGATCCGCCGCAGGAATGCTTCGTCGGCGAGGTCCAGCGGCTCAAGGTTGGTCGAGAAGATAATCAACTGCTCGAACGGCACCTGAATCTTCTTACCGGTGGCCAGCGTCAGAAAATCCTGGCGGCACTCGAGCGGTATGATCCAGCGGTTGAGAAGCTGCGCGGGGTCGATTCGCTGCCGGCCGAAGTCGTCGACCAGCAGGCAGCCGCAGTTGCTTTTAAGCTGGATCGGTGCTTCGCTGATGTTTGACTTTGCGTCGTGGCGAATCTCGAGACTGTCCATCGTGAGCTCGCCGCCCACGACCACGGTCGGACGGCGGATGCGCACCCAGCGCCGGTCGACGCCGCTGCCCTTGGTAATGCTTTCTTCCGGTTCGCTGGCTGCCTGATGAAAGGCGGCGTCGAACAGTTTGATATATTGACCGTCTTCAATAATGGTGCGCGGAATCCAGATAAACTGTGCGAAGCAGTCGACGATTCGCCGCGCAATTGAGGTCTTGCCGTTGCCCGGCGCACCGTAGAGGAATAGCCCCGCTCCGGAATTCACTGCCGGGCCTAATAAATCGAGCATTTCGGGCTCAACGCTGATGCCCCGGAATGCGGTCGCAAGCTGGTCGCGACGCGCCGCTTCGGCGCGAATCGTTTGCGCTTCGACCGAAGTCACGTAATCATCCAGCGGCACCGGCACGGCACCGACATAGGCGCAGGCCTGCATCGCGGTGCGGGCACGGGCGGCGCCTTGCTCAGTAAGCGCGTAGCAATAGTCGTTTAGCGCCGCCTGGCCTTTATGCACAAGCACTTGGCGCGACCGAAGAGCTAAGAGCACGTCTTCCAAAATGCCGAATGGCAGACAAAGCCGCTGCGCAATATCACGACCGCTGGTGGAGCCGACTTGCAACAGGTATTTGCAAACGAGCGACTCGATGATGATCGGGCTGACGCCCGTCTCATCAAGCGATTGCGGCTCGGCCGGATGAAACACGTCATCCGGCAGCAGCGACGCCAGCAGAGCAGGCTCAGCGGTTTCGACATGACCGGTTGGCATCGGCTGGTGACTCGGTGCGGATTTCGTGCCGAGGCCCCAAACTGCGGCCGGCCTGCTCAGCCGAACCGCACTTTGTGCCCTATTCAACGCCCCAGCATGGAAACGTAGGTTGCAGATAACTGGCCGTCGCCACCCAATCGGGTGAGTGGGCGAGGTGCCCAGGCAAAAGACGCACAATCGTTACGACCCGCCCTCGCGATGGCCCGTCAAGAATTCGCTAGATGTCAGCGAATCCAGTGGGGCGGTTAAAGAGCTTTTCGCGAGTGGCCCACAGGCCTGCGGATGGCGTGGGAATGAAGTAGAAGCGCTCGCCATCGGCCGATGTGTTCCAGCCTTGCGTGCATTGCTCCGGGCGATAGCGGGCGATGGCTTCGCCAATGTCGGCGTAACGAAAATTCACGCTCTCGATTTCGGCCCGCGTCAGATGGCCAGGAGCATAGGTGATCGTGAAGCGGCCCTCGCTCGAGCCGTGCATCAAGTGCGCCGTTGCATGGGCCAGGTCTTGCATATCCGTATTGCGGTGATATAGATCCATTACGCGCGGCGTGCCGATGTAACCGTATTTACGAATAAAATCGTCGACCTCAGGCTGCTCCCCGAAGCGCTTGAGACCCGGGGCGATAATGACAAGCTCGCCACCGTCGGCAAGCGCCATACGCGTGCGATAGACGCCCTTGTTGGCGACCCAGGTGCTGAAAAACTCGTCTCCCTGCATCACGCACACGATCTTCGGAACCGGCTCATCGAAGAGCGTGATGTTGTCCTCGCGCGAATGCCGGGCGGCTGCCAGGTACGTTTCCAGGTTGTCACCGACGTATAGGCCGGTGTGAACGAGTTGATCGCGATCGTTGCGCGCGAGTACCACCTGCACATAAAGGTCGGGCAAGTGCCCCAAGAACTCGTCTTCGGCCCGGTTAAAGCATGCCCGCACCGGCGTGACGAGATTTGCCAGATTATTCTCAATGCCGCAGCAAGCCGCCGCCATGTGCGCCGCGCAGATGAGGTCCTTGCCGCCGAGGCCTATGAAATAGTTCTTGTTGTGATTGGCAAAACCAAGCACCTCGTGCGGCACGACATGCCCGATGTTGATGATGAGATCCCACGAGTCCTCCATCAGCATGCGATTTAGGACGATGGGAATCGGCCAGTCGGCCGCACCCTGCGTGGCTTCATCGACGAACCGGCCGGGGATCTCGCCGACCGGCACGCTTCCGCCGCGCCAGTCGTGGGCATGAATTTGCCGGTTGGGAATTGAGCCGAACATCTGCCGGTTCTCGTCCGGTGTATGCGGCACGTGTTGGCCAAGTGTGGGAATTACGTGAACTTCCGCTTCCCCGGCCAGCAAGTTGTAAAGAATCTCCGTCAGCCGGCCGGCGCCCGAGTGCATCCGCGTGATATCCGGCGGCAGCAAGAGCACTCGCTTCGGCCGAAGGCAAATCCGCCGCCGCGCCTCGACCACGGTTTGCTCCATCAAGCGCTGCAGGCGGTCCCAAGAGATTTCCGCGGCGCGTTCTGTGATCCAAGGCATAGTCGTGTTACTCAAGAACGAAGGCCGAGCGAGAAGGTCTCTGTGCAAGGATACCAATCCAGGTTTTTGCAGCCAAGCTATTGACGTCTGTGGGAAATGATTGTATCACTGAGTTAATACAGTGAGTAAAGCCGATGCAAATCCACATCTCTCCCGCCGACGGCGTCCCGATTTACATGCAGATCGTCAACCAGATCAAGTATCTGGTCTCATCCGGCGGGTTGGCGGCCGGCGAGGAATTGCCGCCGATACGCACGCTTGCCGAAAAACTGCTGGTGAACCCTAACACCGTGGCCCGAGCATACCGTGAGCTGGAGCAGGCCGGCATCGTTCTGAAACGACGCACGACAGGTACGTACGTGTCGGGTATGGGGCCGCGATTAGGCCGGCGCGACCGCGTAAGAATTATCACGCGCCGCATTGACGCCCTGCTGGCCGAGGCGCGCCACATGGCAATATCGCTGGAGGAGTTAATCGAACTAATTCAGCAGCGCGATGCGCAAATGGAATCTCATACCTCTGAGGTGTAGCTATGGTCGCACTCAATCATTCGCACATGGACAATGGAGCAGCAGAACCGGCCGCGGTCGTGGATATCCGCAACGTGACGCGGCGCTTCGGCGATAAACTTGCTCTCGATAATGTGAGCTTCCGTGTGCCGACCGGGTCGGTCGTGGGCCTGGTCGGCGAAAACGGCGCCGGCAAAACGACGCTCATCAAACACATTCTCGGCCTGTTGAAGGCCCAGTCCGGTTCGGTGCGCGTGTTTGGACTCGATCCGGTAGCTGACCCCGTTGGCGTGCTGTCGCGTGTCGGATACCTCTCGGAAGATCCCGACATGCCGGGCTGGATGCGCGTGCGCGAGCTGATCCGCTATGTGGCCGCCTTTTATCCCACCTGGGACCATGACTACGCCGAGCGGTTGCGGCGCGAATTCGGTCTTGATCCGGACGCGAAGATCAAACATCTCTCCAAAGGTCAGCGGGCGCGAGCCGGGCTGCTCGTCGCGCTGGCTTATCGGCCGGAGTTGTTATTGCTCGACGAACCATCCTCCGGTCTCGATCCAATCGTTCGCCGCGACATCCTGGGCGCGATCGTCCGCACGATTGCCGACGAGGGCCGCACGGTGCTCTTTTCCTCGCACTTGCTGGCGGAAGTCGAGCGCGTATCCGATCAAGTCGCCATGATCAAATCGGGCCGCATTCTGTTCTGCGATGCTCTCGATAGCGTCAAGATGCGGCATGCGCGACTCACATTGCGATTCGAAGACCCGCAATCGGCGCCGCCGAGGCTGGCCGGCGCGTTGGCCTGGGACGGGGCAGGATGTGAATGGACGGCCGTTTGCTCGGGAAATTCCAATCAATGGCGATCGGCGGCTGCCGCCATTGGCGCGCAGGTCGTTGAGCAGTCGACCGTTTCGCTGGATGAAATATTTATCGCCCGCAGCTGCGCCCAAAACGGCGCGTCGCACGATGGGAATTAGAAGATGCGATCGGCGGTTGTAGTACTGGCCTGGGAGTTTTGGGCCGCCAATCGGCGCGGCTGGGCGATTGTTCTGTCTACGATTGCTGGTTGTGCCCTGCTCTACCGCATCCTCGCCGGGCCGCTTCAACAATCCGAGGGCCTGCGGTTTTTCTGCTGTTTGCCGATGGTCATGTCGCTGATCCTGGCCGGCGCGTTCTGCAACTTTACTGACCGCGAGCGCCGCGACGGCATCGCCGGCTTTCCCCGGCGACTGTTCGTGTTGCCGCTTAAGACTCGGTTTCTTGTCACGTTGCCAATGATGTTCGGCTTGCTAAGCGTCGTGACGATTTACATCGCTTGGGCGACACTTGTTCTTCGGCCACTCGACATCGACATTTGGGTCCGTTGGCCGGCGACCCTACTCGCCGCGTGGGTTATTTTCTATCAGGCGATTATCTGGTGCCTATGCGGATTCCGCATCACTCGGATTGTCGCACTTTCGCTGGTGGCTACGACGGTCGTCGGCATCGGCTTTTTGCCGATGCTCCTTTCCAAAACAAATTTCTGGTCGTCGGAGGCAGTACTCACCGGGGCCGTCGCCAGCGCCGCGGCCGTCGTTTACGCCGCCGCGATTGTCACCGTTGGCGTGCAACGTCGCGGCGGAGGCCGCGGTTACAGCTGGGCTCTGTCCTTCGTCGATCGACTGATTGCCACACTTCCACTCAGGCGCCATTTGCTGAAGTCGCCGGAAGCCGCGCTGTTTTGGATCGAATGGCGTCGCTCCGGTTTCGTCCTTCCGGCAAGCGTGCTGCTCACGGCGGTCTTGATCCTGACGGTGACGATTCGCTTCACCGACCGCAGTGCGGAGGCGACGATGTGGGCAGAAACCTGGCTGGCGCTGATGCCGATCCTGCTGGCCGTTCCAATCGGCATGGGCTTCGGCAAGCCCGATTTCTGGTCGCTCGATCTTTCGCTGCCGACATTTGTGGCCGCACGGCCCGTCAGCGGCGGCCAGCTATTGGCGGCCAAAATGAAAGCCGCCGCCGTGAGCACGACCTTGGCGTGGGCCGCATTGATGATCATCGCGCCGCTCTCGATCTACCTCTATCTCGACATCGAGCATTGGCGCGACGCGTGGGAGATGTT
>DATFGJ010000319.1:0-6074 GCA_035249585.1 Lacipirellulaceae bacterium | reverse complement strand
TGGCCCGCCGCAGCCCAAGGGCGATATCGCGCAGCTGTGGAAACTGGTTGGCGTTGAGATGAACGGCGATGAGATCGTGTGGCAGGAGTTCAACCCGCTGCCCGAGCTTGGCCCGCTAGTCCAGCGCGAATGGCTGTTTATTGATGAAGGCCTCGCCGAAGGTGGACACGGCACGCTCGAGCCGTTCGACGAGGACGATGAAATCTCAAGCGGCATGCAGCAGGTGCTGTTCCTCATGGCCGGCTCGTTCCGGCCAGCCAGCAATTCAAAGCTCGAGTTCACTCAGCTGGCAGTCACCGGTCGAAATAGCGGCACGATCTCGTACCAGGAAATGGACATGGCCGTGCGAATGGGCCGCCAAATGGGCGTGCGCAGGAACCTTACCGAGGAGGCATATATCATCGCGGCCCGCGTCAGCGGAAATGTAACGGAAGAAGCGGGCCTTTACCTATCAGGCGATGACCAAAAAGACAAGGACGGCAAGGGCGGCAACCAAGATACTTCAACCGGCGAGGCTGCTGCCGGGGGCGAACCTGCCAAACCCGATTCCACTACCGCCGATCCACTCGCCGGAAAGGCCCCAGAAAAGACCCCGATCAACGCGGTCCTCGTGGCCGATATCGACTGGATCGCGCCGGTGATCTTTGAGATTCGCGCGATGGGTCAAAACGCCGAATTGATGGCCGATTTCCGATTCCAAAACGTCACGTTTGTGCTCAACATTCTCGATTCGCTGGCAGGCGACAAGCGATTCATCGACCTGCGGAAGCGCATGCCGGGGCATCGCATCCTCACGAAGATCGAAGATGCCACTGAGGAACATCGCGAGAAGTCGCTCGAGGAGCAGATGAAATGGGTTGAAGAAGCCCGGCAAGACATCGAAAAAGCGCGCGAGGACTTCAGCAAGAAGATCACCGAGCTGGAAAACCGCACGGATCTCGATCCGCGGGTGCGGAGGCAAATACTTGAGCGCGAGCGAATTCGCCTGCAGAGAATTCGAGACGTGAACATCACCCGTTCGGAAACAGAACGCGACAGGAAGGAAAAGCAAAGCGAGCGCGAGCTGGCATCGCAGATCCGCAGCGTGCAGGACCGTTACAAATTGCTGGCCGTGCTGTTGCCGCCGATCCCGCCCATACTTCTGGCGTTCTTCGTATTCTTCCACCGGCGCAAGGCCGAGCAGGAAGGCGTCGACACGCGGCGCCTGCGCTACGGCCGCGCGCAAGAACAAGAAGACGCCGCCGCGTGATTTTTCAAAATTGGACCACGGAGACACACCAGGACACTGAGGCGACAAGACGGCGATGACAGATCAAGATGTCTATCGTTTGTCGTTCGTATTACTTCCGTCTCCGTGCCCTCTGTGTCTCTGTGGTTAACTCGTAAAGGCGCGTCCTGCCAGGGGCGCTGGATGGAGTTTAGGAAATGAGCGAAAACGCAAAAACAATCACCTTCGTCGCCGTTGGCATGCTGGCCGTCGTCGTCGGGCTGGTGACGCAGCCGAAGTCGGCCGAAGTGGACGACAACGCGCTCCTCGGGCAAAACCTCACCGACGAGTTCGCTTCGCCGGACGAAGCCAAGCGGCTGCGCATCGTACGCTTCAACGAAGCCACTGCTGACCTGAGCAATTTCGAAGTTGCCGAGAAGGACGGTCTGTGGTCGATCCCATCGAAGAACGATTACCCGGCTGACGCGGCCCAGCAGATGGCCGAGGCGGCCACTTCGCTCATGGATCGGAAGATTCTCGGCGTGGCCACGAAGAGTGCCGGCGATCATGAGGAGTACGGAGTCATCGATCCGCTCTCGCCTAAGTTGGAAGCGGGACAAAAGGGCGTCGGCACGCGGGTCACACTGTCGGACTTAAACAACAAGCCGGTCGTCGACCTCATCATCGGCAAAGCCGTGAAGGACGCCGACCAGCAGCGATTTGTGCGCGAGGCCGATCGCGACATCGTGTACATCATCGAAATCGATCCAGGAAAACTTTCCACCAACTTCGAGGATTGGATCGAAAAGGACTTGCTCAAGCTAAATTCCTGGGACTTGCAGCAGGTCGCCATCAAGGATTACTCGGCCGAGCTGGTACAAGGCCTGACACAGGATGGCAAGATCGCAACCGGCATCGACTGGGACCGGCGCGCTGAAATGACATTCGCCTACAACGACACGGATGCGAAGTGGAGCGCCGAGAAGCTGCAGCAATTCAATGTGCAGTCCGGCGACGAGGGACAGTACGTCGATTTCACTTTGGCCGAGGATGAAGAACTCAATGAACAGGCGCTCAACGACCTCAAGACGGCTCTGGACGATTTGCAGATTGTCGACGTCGCGCGCAAGCCCGCCGGCTTAAGCCAGGACCTCAAAGCGGGCACCGATTTCTTGAACAACAACGAGACGCTGCTGGATTTGATGACGAAGGGTTTCACCGCGCTTTCCGGCGCGGGCGGCGGGCCGGCTGAGATTATCTCCAGCGACGGCGAAGTCATCGCCACGATGAAAGACGGAACGGAATACGTGCTGCGCTTCGGCGACTTAACCAGCCGAGGCGACGCGGCACAGGAAGACGAAGCAACTGCAGAAGCCGGCGAAACTGACGAAAAGCCGGCCGACGGAAGCGAGGTGAACCGATACCTCTTCGTGATGGCCCGCTTCAACGAAAGCGCCGTGAAGCAGCCGCAATTGGAACAACTGCCCGAGCTGCCCGCCGGAACGAGCGAGCCGATCGAAGAAAAAGCGCCCGAGTCGAATTCCGGCGAGGCCCCAGCCGGCGATTCGGCCGGCACTGAATCCGCTGAAGGAGAGACGGCTCCAGCGGCCGGCGAAACCACCGAATCGACGGAACAAGATGAACAAGACGACGAAGAGGCTAATTCGCCACCGTCACCCTTTGTCGACCCCGCTCAAGACGAGTCCGCTTCAGCCGAAGGAGCTGGAGACGAATCGGTGTCCAGCGATGCCGATGCACAGGAGCCGGCGGCAAACGAGGACGAACCGGCCCAGACGGGCGAGAACGGGTCGCAACAACAACCAAACACCGAAACGCCGGCCGCCACATCCACTGAGCCGCCGGACGGCGGCGAATCGGCCGACGCCGCACCACCCGCAGCACAAGAGGGCCAAGAATCCGAAAGCACCACTCAAACCGCCGATGAGAAGGCAAAGTCGCTTGAAACGATCATCGCCGATCGCAAGCGGATCGAGCAGGAAAACCAGCGCAAGCTCGACGAGTATCAGGAGACGCTCAAGAAGGGTCGCGAGAACGTGAAGGAGCTCAACCTTCGCTTCGGCGACTGGTACTTCGTCGTGTCCGACGACGTGTTCAAGAAGATTCGCCTCGGCCGCAAGGACGTCGTTAAGAAGAAAGAGAAAAAGGGGGAAGCCGACGCCGCGCAAAGTGGCGACACGGCTTCCAATGGTGAAGACACGGCCAGCGGCTCAACCGACGACCCCTCGCCCATCCCAGGATTGCCACCAATTCCCAATTCGGGTGAAGAGACTGAGACCGAATAAGTGATTGCCGGTGTAACGATTTAGCGAGCCAAACAAATTAGACCGCCAAGGACGCCAAGTTCGCCAAGAATGTCAGAAAACTCCGACTTTGTTTCTTTGCGCTCTTGGCGTTCTTGGCGGTTTGTTCATTCTGTTAGAAACTCGTACGCTTTCATTTTGCTTTTCTAGCGCGGTCGCTCGAGCGCGTCGCGGCCGAAGCGCTTGCGCAACCAGTTGATCGATCGCCAAACCTGAGGCCGGGTGGCCAGCCAACGCTCCAGCCGGTACTTGCCTGGAAAATCGATCAGCATGAGCCCCACAACGAGCGTCAACAGGCCTTGCCCGGGAACGACAAGCATCACAATTCCGGCAATCGCAAGCAGCGAACCAAGCAAGTTCTTTGCCACAACGACCAGCGGCTGAACCGCCGGATACTTTTGCGGCCAACCGACACGTTGCCGGCGCTTCGGGTTGAAATAATCCTTCGGCAATTGCACGACGACGTACGCGACCAATAGTGGTGTGAGCACAAGAAGCGCAACAGAAATGGCCGCGGCCCACCACAGGATCGGTTCGTAATCGCTGAGCCAGCTTAATTGAGATCTGATCGAATCCATATAGGGCCCGGGCCAAGAATGGCCGGGCCCGCTTCCTTGTTATGGAGAAACCACTTGGCCCAATTCGCGGAGCGATTCCAGCGTGTAAATGCCCGTGTTGTGCCCGTCACTGAATTCGATGGAGTAGGCATAGTTGCCCACGGGCTTCATGGCCGTGATCCGCAGCGGGCGAATTTCCGCTTCTGTCACGATCGGAAACAGCGCAGTCGCCGGTGGCAACTTGCGTTTTTCGCGGCAGGTCGCGCAGGGGCAGGCGTCGCGCAGCTCGCGAAACCCATAATCGCGCACCTGATTGTCACTCCATGAGATGCGAAGCCGTGCGCCGTCCGGTAATTCCAGTTTTGTCGGTTGAATACTCATTGCACTTGCGCAAGACATGGAGACAAGGAGAGGGGGAGACAAGGAGATTCGTCAAGAAACATCTTCTCATTGTCTCCATTCGGCTGAGCTCACGGCCGAAGCCTGGTCTCCCATGTCTCCTTGTCTTTCGTCGCGCTTTCGCAGGTCGACAAACCTCTGCGCTTTGCCGTCGAAGCGCGGAAGCGACATGGCCGGCGAGCAGCGCACCTCGATCTTCAGCCCCAGCTTCAAGCGAAGTTCGTCGGCAATCCGCTCCGGCTGTTGTAAATGATCCTCAACCTCCACGACCAGCTCATCCAGCTCGCCCCGTTTGATCGCCGTCATGCGATACTCGACGACCTCTGGAAAACTGCGAAGGATTTGCTCTACCGCCGTGGGATACACATTCATGCCGCGAATGATCATCATGTCGTCGGCCCGGCCGAGAATGCCGTCCGCTAAGAGGACAAATTGGTTATTCTCGTCGCTCTCCCAAACCGGCCGGACCACATCACCCGTGCGGTAGCGAATCACCGGCGCGCCCGTGCGGCCGAGAGTTGTCAGGATGAGATGAGCCTGTTCGCCCGGCTGCGCGGGCTTGCCTGTCTCGAGGGAGATGAACTCGGCGATGAATTCGGCTTCGTTGACGTGCATTCCACGTCGGGCCGCGTCGGCGAACCCCCACGGGCCGATCTCGGTCGCCCCACCGTGGTCGATCACACGCGCGGCGAACGTAGTCTCAATCCGATCGCGGATCGCCGGAACGCTGCCGCCCGGCTCGCCCGCAACGATAATCTTCTCTACCGAAAGCTCAGGCAGATTGATCTGATTGTCGGCAGCCACTTCGGCCAGCCGCAGCGCGTACGTTGGTGTGCACAAGAGCGTCGTTACTCCGGCGTTTCGCATCATCTCCAGGCGCGCGAGGCTGCTCAGCCCGCCGCCGGGGATGACCAGCGTGCCCCGCGAAACAAGGGCGTCGAAGGCGCTCCAGAAACCAATGAACGGCCCAAACGAAAACGCGAGCAGCGCGCGGTCGGCGGCCGTGACATCGGCCGCGTCGAGAACGTACTGCCAGCACTCAATCCACCAACGCCAGTCATCGGCCGTATCAAGCACCACCAGCGGCCGGCCGCGCGTGCCTGACGTTTGATGACAGCGCACGTAGCGATCCGTTGAGTACGTTCGATTGGCGGCAAATGGCTCGCCGCCCGCGGCCGGCTGCAGCTCATCCTTGGACGTTTGCGGCAGCGAGGCCAGCTCCGCGAGGCTTCCGAGCTGCTGCGCGTAGCCAGCCAGCTTTCGCTGGTAAAACGCGCTATTGGCGTGCACCTCGGCCAGCAGGCGATTGAGCGTCTTCAGCTGCAGCGCCTCGAGCGCGGCGCGATCGAGCTGCATTGTGCGGTGTCGCTCATCGGAAGTCGTCATCTTCATTCGCAACTCGCGCTGCAGCCCCCGGCTCTGCCGGAGGTCCCGCCGTGCATTCGCTTCGATAGCAATACCCCCGGCAAAGCCGGGGGCTGTCGGCCCTGTTCATTGCGAACCACGTTCAATTATTTGCCGCCGGCTTCGCCGATGCAAAGCAGCGTCGATTCGGTGCGAACGTAAAGGCGATTGTGCGCGACGGCCGGC
>DATFGJ010000318.1:0-5001 GCA_035249585.1 Lacipirellulaceae bacterium | reverse complement strand
TTTCCCGTGAATACGGTCGACGCAGATCCGAATGTTGCCGTTGTCCGGCGAATGTCCGAGCAAGTGCTGGATGCCGTCGAAGCTTTGGCAGTCCGGCAAGCCGAAGCTTGGAAGTCTTCGATTGACGAAACACATCATCATTGGGCTGAGATGAACGCGGCCACGGGTAGGCTCGTGCGCGACACGTTTTCTGATTGCATTCGCGACAACTTCGATACGTATTCCAAAACGCTTGACGAGGGCGCAGTTCGGCATGCCGAAAGGCTTGAACGCAGCGCGCAAGAAACCGCCGGCCGGCTGCGTGAAGGAATGGAGAAGCTTGCGGAGCTATTGGTCGAAGCGCTGCAGCGCCACGGCGAAGTTTTGACGAAGAGCGAAAGCGACCTGGCTCAGGCGAATCGGCAGCATCTCTCCGAGGTGGAGGCGGCGCTCGGCCGGTCGATGGTTATCGCAGCGGAGCGACAGGAGCACCTGGTGCTGCAAAGCGAGCAACTGCTCAAAGAGATGCAGATCGCCCTGGTGGAGTCGGCCGGCACCAGTCTGAAACAGCAAGAAGAACTCGTGCGCCAAGGCGACGTCCTGCTGAAGGTCGTGAACGCAACGGGCCAAATCAAAAAGCTGGAAGCCGCGCTCAACCACAACCTGGCCAGCGTCGGGCGCGTTTACAATTTCGAAGAGATGGCCTTGAACCTTTCAGCGGCCATTCAATTGCTCAGTGCGCGGCTCGGACACCAAAACATCAGTGCGCGGGGGATGGAAATCGCTGGCGACGAGGTGGCCAGAGGGGCCGCATGAGCCGCGCGAAACCCGCCGACAACTCGGCCACAGTCTCGCTGTTCCCGTTCCTGGCGGTGCTGCTGTGCACGATGGGGGCGCTTCTGGTGGTCCTCGTCGCCGTGAGCCGCACCGCGCGCGAGCATGCCCTGCGCTCGGAGGACACGGCGAAGGATTCTGAAACCGCGCCGGATCTAAAGACCGCACAGTCTCGCGACCAAATCAAGGCCTTCGAGTCGTTCATTGCCGTCATGCGCGGCGGCGCCGAAAAAAATCTGCGGGAAGACGAAAAACGCATGAGCCATCTCGAAGCGCACATGCGCGAGCTGCACGAACGGCTCAAGGCATTGCATCTTGCGGCCGCGGAACTGGCAGCTCTCGAGGACGAACACTACGACGACCACGAACAAGCCCAGCGGGAACTCGAGCGGCTTGAAAAGCTGATCGCAGACACGCGCAGTTCGATTGAATCGCTCAAGGAAGAGGCGGGCACACGAAAGAAGTCCTACGCCCTGGTTCCCTGTGAAGGCCCGAATCGCACATTTCGCCGGCCAATCTACATCGAGTGCCGCGGCGGAGAACTGATCCTGCAGCCGGAGGGAGTTCGAATCACGCTGGACGACTTGCGGCCGCCGCTCGGCGCCGGCAATCCGCTGGCCGCGGCGCTGCGGGCGGCACGCGAACACTATGCCCAGCAAACTCCGTCGAAAGAGCGCAATCGCGATACTGAGCCGTATGCCTTGCTTATCGTAAGGCCGTCGGGAGCCGCGATGAATCATCGTGCGCAAGAGGCGATCCGTGCTGCCGACCTCGATTTTGGATACGAGCTTTTTGAAGAGGATTCGGAGGTCCAATATGAGCCTCCGGACCCGCAGCTCGCCCTAGTCGAAGAGCAGGCGATCCAACACGCGCGCATCCGGCAAGAGGCGCTGGCCGCGGCGGCGCCGCGGGCATTTCGCCACACTGCATTGGCCAAGGCGGGGCGATTCGAGTTCGATGAACCTTCGATGGGCTTTGGCCATCATGGCCACGGCAGCGGTGGCTTCAGAAACGGATCAGGCGACGGACAAGGCCAAGACGACGGCGACACGGATAGCTTGCTTGGAAGCGGCTCCGACGGCGGGGACGGGACAAGCCAAGCGCAGTCCGCGGATCGACATAATGCAGGTGCGGCCCCACAGACGAACGGCGCAGGCAGCGCTGGCGGCATGCATCCGCCTGAACAGGTTCATGGTCAAGCAACTGTAGCCGCAGATGGGACCAGGCAAGCTGAAAATCCGGCGGAGGGCGGAGCAGTTGGCGCATCGCCGCCGGATGCCATGGCTAGTGCAATGCCAATCGACGGCAAAGAGCAAATGTCGGGCGTCGCCGTTTCGGGCGGCGCCGCGCCTTCTTCGACGGCACAAAGCTCAAACCAACATTCCAATGCCGATCCCAACGACAAAAACGCACGTCCCGTATCGCAAACAATGCGGGGCAAAGACTGGGCATTCCGGAAAAAGGATCCGCGGGCCGTGCCGATAAGTCGCAGCATCGCACTGGTGGTTCGAAAGGATCAAATCGCGATTCTCTCTGATGAAGCCCGGCTGCGCTCGCGCCGGCTAGCCAGCAAGACGATTCCGCTCCAGGGCGACACCGTCGAGTCGATTGACGAGCTGGTTCGGATTGTTCACGAGCAAGTTGACAGCTGGGGAATCGCCGGGGAAGGGCTCTACTGGCGGCCCGTGCTGACGCTGCACGTCGCTCCCAACGGGCGCGAGCGCGCGGAAGATCTCGCCCGGCTATTGAAGGATAGCGGTCTGGAGATTCGCCCAGCCGCTACAGCGACCCACACGCCCCAAGGTGATACACGTGCGACGTACGCAAGATGATGCCGATGAAATGATCGGCCAGGATTCGTTTCTCGACGTTGTCACGAACATCGTCGGCATACTGATTCTATTGGTGATGGTCGTCGGAATGCGCAGCTCGCATGCAGCGAAACGAGAATCGAGCGAACAATCGGCGGCGGAATCCGCGATGCGCACGCAACGACAGGAGGAGTTGACCGCAGCGTATCAAAATGTGGCAATCTCGGAACGAGACCTGCGCGAGTTGCTCCGTCGAGCCGCGAATACGCGCGACGAAGCCCGCTTGCGCCAACAGGAACGCGCGCTGCTCAGCACGATGGTAGCGGAGGCGGAACAGGAAATCGCCGCCCGTCGCCAAAAACTGAGCGAGCAAGATAGGCGCGATTTCGACATGCGCCGCAAACGTGCAGAAGCGGAGCTTGCGCTCGACGAGTTAACACGCCAGCAGGTCGCTCTCGTATCACAGACCACCGTTGAGGAGGTCGAATGCCAACCAACTCCATTGTCCCGCGAAGTTACGGGCGATGAGACGCATATCTTGCTTGCAGACGATCACGTAGCCGTCGTGCCGTTTAAAGAGCTTTGGGAGCTTTTGCGCGAAGACGCGCCAAGGAATTTTTGGCGACTGAAGAACGAAGAGGTTATGGAGCGAACAATCGGTCCGATCGGCGGTTTTCGCTTGCGCTATTCGTTCGTGCTTGCGGACGTGGTTGCTCGAAGTGACGCGGGAACGGCAGTCGCCGGACAATTCCGCCAGTTCCAAGGCTGCGAGTTCTTACCTGTCACGACGCCAATCGGGGAGCCGGCGCTTGAGGCACTCCGGCACGGGTCCGAGTTTCAGCAGCATCTACAGGGGCTCAATCCACACCGCACCACGGTGACGATCTGGACTTACCCAGGCAACTTCGATCGGCTGCGAGAGCTGCGGGGCGCAATTCGCGAGCAGGGTTTTCAAATCGCGCTCCGGCCGTTGCCTCCCAACGTGCCCATCGGCGCTTCGCCCACTGGTTCCAAATCAGCAGCAGAATAGCCGGACCGTAGCCGAGTGTCTCCGACACTCGGATGGACGAGCGCGAGTTTTGGAAAAACTCGCCTACGTGCGTACCTAGTGGCCGCTGGGACCGGAACGCAGGCGAGATGAAGTCGCATCGGCCTGTTGAATTTCCGGCGAGCCAGGCTGCCGCAGCAGATGGAGAAAGATCGCACCCGCGCCCACGACCAGCAGCGAATCGGCGATATTGAAATTTGGCCAGCGCCATCGGTCGTCGATCTGCCACAGGATCCAGTCGCGCACTGCATAGATTTGGGTGCCTGCACGTGGCCCGGCGGGCCATTCCTCGCCATGAAGGCCGAGGCGGTCGTACAGGTTGCCCAGCACCCCGGCCATCACGCAGCCGAGAGCGGCTGTGAGCCAGGCATCGCGGGCCGCACCGAACCGGAACAGCCACACGGGGATCGCGATCGCCGCGGCAACGCTCAGCGCCGCGAATAGCCACACCTTTCCTTGGCCCATGCCGAACAGCGCACCCTCGTTCCAGCTAAGCTGCAGGCCGACGTGGCCCGTCCAAAACCAGTACGTGCCGCCGGCACGTAGTTCCGGCCAGGAGAACATCCATGCTTTCGTCAGAAGGTCGGCGGCGCAACCGACTGCTGCCGGAATCGCAAACAGGAATAATCGGTTCGTCGGAAGGCGATCCATCAAGGCGCTCCGGCGCAATTGGGGAGCGAATTATCAATCATTCGGCAGCGTGTTTAGCGGTCGAGTCCGCCGCGGCGAATTCGCCGTGGCGAACGTGCACGGCGCGTGCAGACGGAGCTAGCTCCACCGCTAGTCGGTTTGTTAAGGATTAGCCGAATGAAAGCACTATGGCTAGAGCGAATGCCCGCCGCCCCGATGATTTTCTCGCTGCTCGGCGCACTTGATGCACACCGGCGTGTAGGGAATCGCGTTGAGCCGCGCCTTGGTGATTGCTCCGTCGCACTCGACGCAGCGCCCGAAACTGCCACCGTCGATGCGCTCCAGGGCTGCTTCAATCAGACCGAGCGTGTCTTCCTCAGCCTCCATCAGCCCCAAGGTAAACTCCTGCTCAAAGTTGTCGCTGCCGAGCTCGGCCATGTGAATCGGCATGGCGTTGCTATCGCTGCCCTCCATGCCCGATTTCCGCAGGGCGACTTCGGCCATCGTCGAGACATCGCCGCGCAAGCGGGCACGAATAGCGTGGAGTTTTTCCTTGTATGCAAGCGCTTCGGCTTTCTTCATCGGTGGTTCTCCAAAGTTCATCGTCACTTCGCCGGCGAATTCGGTCATTCAGGGCGAAGACCCGTTATTTTACGTACAGATGTTTGGCATGTCCAGCGGCCGGCGGACCGGCCGCGA
>DATFGJ010000317.1:0-4432 GCA_035249585.1 Lacipirellulaceae bacterium | reverse complement strand
GTCGATATCCAGCAACGGTCGTTTCAACTCGCTAGTGACAAATTCGAAGCCGGGGCAACCACCGAGCGCGACACTCATCAAGCCAGGCAGATCCTCGAAGAAACGCAGGCGTCGATACCTGTTCTTGAAATCGGACGGCGGCAGGCCGCCAACCGTTTATGCGTGCTATTGGGGATGCCGCCCAGGGACATGGAGAGCATTCTCGGTGCCGGCGGAATACCGGTCACTCCGCGCGAAGTTGTGGCCGGAGTGCCGGCCGACCTGGTGCGCCGCCGCCCCGATGTTCGCCGTGCCGAGCGTCTTGTTGCGGCTCAAAGTGCCCGGATTGGCGTAGCGGTCAGCGACTTGTACCCGCACTTCAGTGTGCTGGGAACAATTGGCGTCGAGGCCGAACAATTCGGCGACTTGTTCAAATCCGGAAGCATGATCGGCGAGATCAGCCCTGGTTTTCGCTGGGATATCTTGAACTACGGCCGTTTGGTGAACAACGTCCGCGTGCAGGATGCACGTTTCCAAGAGCTTGCCTACGCGTATCAGGACCAGGTGCTTATTGCGGGTCAGGAAGTTGAAGATGCGATCGTCGCGTTCCTGCGTTCGCAGGAGCAGGCGCAGCACCTGGGCGAGAGCGTTACAGCAGCCACAAGAACCGTCGAAATCACCAATGAACAGTACAACCAGGGCGCAATTGACTTCACGTCTGTCTTCGTCTTCCAGGAAAACCTCACCGAGCAGCAGGACGAATTGGCCGTGGCCCAAGGCAACATAGCGCTAAGTTTGATTGCCGCGTATCGGGCACTTGGTGGTGGATGGCAGATTCGATTAGGAGGCCCCAATCCGGAAGTCACCGAACCGGAAACTTTCGACCGTCCATTTTTGGAAGAAATGCCCGCTCCAGGCGCCGTTGACGATATCGATTTCCAATATTTCGCCGAACAGCGCGATTTCATGCTTCTGCCCGTTTCCGACGGACTATCGAAAGAAACGGAATCGATCGCGTCCCAAACGATGAATGTAGCCGCCACGACGGAGTAAGAGTCTTCATGATCGATCATGCAATTTCAAGAACCGTCGCGCTAGTGGCCTGTCTCGCAGTCGCTCGCGCAACACCAGCCCAAGAACGCCTTGAGCTTGAGGCTGAGGGATCTTTGCATCCGTTTCAAAATTTGGTTTGCCCTGACGATTTATTGCGCGCCTGTTGCCCGATCTATTGTCCAAAACCACAGCCGTGCATCCCCTGTTTTGTAAATGGCTGCGGCGTCGCATATTGCCCCAAACCCCTACCCTGTATTCCCTGTTTCGTCGGGCGCTCAGCCGATTGCTACTGTCCAAAGCCGTGCCCAGAGCTGTGCCGGCCAATCGCTGCCGACTACTACCGCTGTGTCGAAAAGCGCTCCGAGTGCGCCGGTCAGCCCTCTTGCGACGGCAATTTGTCGTCTCCTGCCGCAGAGGTATATGCCATCGAAAAGGACTTACAAGCCAATTAATGGCTGAATCATCCAGCCCTCATCTGTCCGCCGCTCGCTTCGCGCTTGTTGCATTGCGCAATGAACATGCTAACATGACATTCATCCAACGTGCCGCTCGGTAAACTGATCGGCATGGGGCGGGGGCCGCATCAAGATGTTGCGGTTTGTTCGGTGCTAATGGACTTTTCGTCCGGCTCAACGAGCCAAAGCCCCGGTATACCATGCGCCTATCTTTCAGCGCTTCTAGTCGTTTGCTCGCGGCCATTCTTTGCATTCTTGGGGTCGGCTGCGAGGAACCACCTGCCGCAGTCGCGCCGCCACCGCCCCGGGTCACGGTCATGCAGCCCGTCGAGCGGCAGCTCTCCGACCATGAAGAGTTCAACGGCTGGATGGGCGCCGACCACACCGTAGAAGTTCGTTCCCGCGTCAAGGGGCACATCCAGAAAATCCACTTCTCAAACGGGCAGTACGTTAAGGCCGGCGATTTGCTCTACGAGCTCGATCCTCGGCCGTTTCTAGCGGAAATTGGCAAGGCGGGCGACGACCTTAAAGTTTACGAAGCGCAAAAAGTTGCGGCCGACAAGGAAGAAGCGCGGATGCGGATCCTGCAAACGAAGGGCGGCGCGAGCGTCCAGCAAGTCGAAAAGGCCGAGGCCGATGCCCTGGCATTGGCTGCACAAATCAGCGCCGCTCAGAATGTAATCACCTACGCAAAACTCGATCTTGAATACTCGAAAATAACAGCCGACATTGATGGCCGCGTCGGCAAGAGCGAGTTGAGCGAAGGAAATCTGGTCAACGCAGGTGGCAGCGACCCCTTGCTCACAACGATCGTTTCCGTTGATCCGATTCGAATCTATTTCAACATTGATGAGCGGTCGATGCAGCGGTACGCCAAGAGCATCGGCGCGGCCGGAGGAAATCTTTCCGACTTGCTGGCCAACCTAAGGGACCGTAAGTCAAAGTTCTCGTTTGCCTTGGATGGCGAAACAGGCTTTTCACACGAAGCCGAATTGCGATTCGGCGACAACCGCGTTGACCAGACCACAGGAACCATTCAGCTCTACGGCCACGTGCCGAACGCAAACGGCATGTTTGTTCCGGGTTCGCGCGTGCGTGTGCGGCTCACGATTGGCCAGCCGTACGCTGCCTCGCTTGTTCCCGATACGGCGATTCTGGCTGATCAGGATAAGAGGTACGTCCTTATCGTGGATGATAAGAAAACAGTGCGCCGGCGGAACGTAACTTTGGGTCCGATCACCGATGACGGCATGCGGGCTGTCTCATCGGCCGATAAGTTGCCGGAAGGCGAAAACATAGCCCAGTGGCAAGTGGTCGTGGACAACCTGCAGCGGGCGCGGCTCAATTATCCCGTCGAGGCGGAAATGCTCGGCACTTCCATCGCGGCGCGATAGTCCGCTCGCAGTGCGGGCTAGCCAACCGCGTCGCTGATATCGCGGCGCGGCGTGGAATGCATCTATGATTTCTCATTTCTTCATCGACCGCCCGATTTTCGCCACGGTGCTGTCGATCGTCATTGTCATCGTCGGCGTCGTGGCGGTCACGCAGTTGCCGGTCGCCCAATACCCAGACGTCGCGCCGCCGACGGTACAGGTGACTGCCACCTACCCTGGCGCCAATGCCAAAACCACGGCCGACAACGTGGCCACGCCCATCGAGCAGGAGGTCAACGGCGTCGAGCGAATGCTCTACATGTCGTCGAAGTGCACGAACGACGGCCAGATGAACCTCGATGTCACGTTTGAATTGGGCACCAACCTCGATACGGCCCAGGTGCTGGTTCAAAACCGCGTTGCGGTGGCCGAAGCGAAGCTGCCCGAGGAAGTCAAGCGGATCGGCGTCACGACGAAGAAGAAGTCGCCGAGCATTCTCTTGTGCGTCAACCTCGTCTCGGGAAAGCGGCCGGATGGAAGCTTTTTTTACGATCAGCTGTATCTGAGCAACTTTGCAACGCTGACCGTCAAGGACGACCTGGCGCGCATCAAAGGTGTCGGCGACGTGGCCTTTCTCGGTCCGCGCGACTACAGCATGCGCGTCTGGCTAGACCCGGATAAACTCGCGGCCCGCGACCTCACGGCCAGCGACGTAATTAATGCCGTTCGCGAGCAAAATCGCCAGGTGGCCGCCGGCCGGCTCGGTCAACCGCCCGTTCCCGCCGCGGCCTCGGTTCAATTCCAGCTTCCCATCAACACGGCCGGTCGCCTGACCACCGAAGAGCAATTTGAAAACATTGTACTGAAGACGAGCAGCGAGGGCGGCGTCGTCCATTTCAAGGACGTCGTCCGCGAGTCCGTTCGCGATGAGGAAGGCCGCATCATCGAGAAGGGCATCGAGCTGGGAGCGAAAAACTACGACGTCAACAGCTATCTCGACGGCGAGCCCTGCGCCACCTTGGCTGTCTTCCAATTGCCGGGTTCCAACGCGCTGGATACGGCGGAAGCGATCCGCGCCAAGATGGAAGAACTCAAGGGTCGGTTTCCCGAGGGCGTCGACTACCGCGTTTATTACGACACCACCGTGTTTGTTGACGAGTCGATCCTCAGCGTCATCCACACTTTGATCGAAGCATTCATTCTGGTCTTTATCGTTGTCCTCGTGTTTTTGCAGAACTGGCGGGCCACGATCATCCCGATGGTGGCTGTGCCCGTCTCGCTGATCGGCACGTTTTCCGTGATGGCGATGATGGGCTTTTCGCTCAATAATCTCTCGCTGTTTGGGCTGGTGTTGGCGATCGGCATCGTCGTCGACGATGCGATCGTCGTCGTCGAGAACGTCGAGCGGTGGCTGGCCGAAGGGATGTCGCCGCGCGACGCCAGCCGCAAGGCGATGGAGGAAGTAACGGGCCCCGTCATTGCGATTGCACTCGTGCTCTGTGCGGTGTTTGTGCCGACGGCCTTCATGGCGGGCATCAGCGGCCAGTTTTACAAGCAGTTCGCGCTCACCAT
>DATFGJ010000316.1:0-12769 GCA_035249585.1 Lacipirellulaceae bacterium | reverse complement strand
TGCGCGTTTCGAACAGTCGCACATGGCTCCAGGCGCGGCCGCCTTTGCGAGCTTCGCGGAATAATTGTTCGACATCGCCCGCGACTTCGGCGGCCAGCTTCGTGCCCGATTCGTAAAGGCACAGCACGACGCCGGCCAGCTGAAGCCGGTCGTTGAGCCGCTCGTTCACCAGGCCGATTGTCTTGAGCAGCTTCGACAGGCCGTGCAGCGCGAGGAAGTGCGGCTGCAGCGGCAGGAACACATCGTCGACGGCGGCGAGCGCGTTGATCGTGAGGATGCCGAGCGATGGCGGGCAATCGATGAGCACGTAATCGAACTGGTCGGCGGCCGCGGCCAGCTTGTCGCGCAGGATAACCTCGCGGCCGACGACACCGGCCAGCTCGACTTCGGCGGCGGCGAGGTCGATGTGTGAGGCGGCGACGTGGAGATTCTCGGCAGCGGGCTGCCATAGCTTACTTATCGCAATGTCCTCGGTAAGCAAATCGTAGACGGTCGGCGCATCGGCCTGCGGGTTCAAGCCAAGGTGCAGCGACGCGTGCGCTTGCGGATCGATGTCGATGAGTCCCACGCGCTGCCCCGCGCGCGCAAGCGCGGCGCTAAGATTCACTGCAGTCGTCGTTTTGCCGACGCCGCCCTTCTGATTGATAATGGCGATGCTGCGCATGGGGGAAGCTGTTAGCTTTTAGCGTTTAGCTGTTAGCCAGAGATTTCGATGGAGGCGGCGGATTATAGGGAACGCCGTGCGTGCGTCCAGACTGCCATCAAAGGCGATGCTGGCGACGCTAGCGCGGCTCGGGCTCTTGCGGCATGAGATCGGAAAACATGATGGCCATGCCCTCGGCGATTGGTTCGGACGACACGACCTCGTTACTCCTGGAACGATAATTCGTTGCCCGCTTCCAATCTGCGGTGAACGCAACAAGAGTCATGCGCTTGTCGTTCCCTTCGCGAAACCCAATCGCCCAATGCCAGCGCGGCTGTCGAACGGCAGGTCGTGCCGGCCACACAAAGCTGCGGTCTTCCAAAAGCGCGTGTCGTAAATGAGTCAGTCCAGGCGCTTTGGAAATGTCACGAATTGTCGAAAGGGCATCCGGGTCGTCATTGATGTAATACAACTCGACGAACGGGGCGTCGCGGATGCGTCGCGCGTCGTTTGGTCCCCAGAATTTGGCGGCGCGGTGAGTAGCGTTGTAGCGAAACCACCAACTTGCTCCGGCGGCCGCGAGCGCGAACGCCAGAATGGCGACGATTACCAACTTGCCTGAGATTTTCATGGCAGAAAATCGAGCCGCTGACCGCGGCGACGTTCGCCGCCTTTTGGCACGTATCAGCATTGAGTATACTGACGCCGCTGGGCGGGACGTAAGTGCGGCGAAACGTGACGCCACCTACTCACTAACTCACCTACTCACTCCTCCCACCATGGCCGATAAATACGATCCTTATCGCGAAGCGCTCATTGTCGAAGTCGAGACCCAGTGGCCCGACGAATATGATGATTGGGAGCCGACCGAGCGGGCGCGGGTCGAGACGCTATTGCATCAGCGGCCGCAGGAGGCGTCGCAATTGGAGTATGTTCGCACGCACACGGGCTTCTGCCGCCGGATTGTTGTGACGCCCGCCGATATTGAGCGCGTGACGGCGTGAGAAGCGGCAAAAGCCGAGAGCGGAGAGTCAAGAGCCAGGCGGTTCGCGTTTCGTCGACGCCGGTTAGTGTTTTTGATTGCTCCATGGCGTATGATGTCGGTGCGTCGAATCCGCACTAGTGTCGGGGATTCTGTCTCTCGACTCTTGACTCTTAGCTCTCAACTCCTCCATGCCCCTCGTCCACGTCAACCTCGGCCCGCGCAGTTACGATATCGAGATCGGCAGCGGCAATCTGCGCGAGACGGCCCGGTTTTGCGACGCCGAAGCCGAGGATGCGCACGCCGTGATCATCACGGACGCAAACGTCGACGACCTGTACACCGAGCCCGTGGCCGATTCGCTCGTCGAGCTGGGCGCGGAGGTCGACATTCTTTCGGTCGAGGCGGGTGAGCAAAGCAAGGCGCCCGAGGTGGCCGCCGAGTTGTGGGAGCAGATGCTCGATCAGGGGGCCGATCGCAAGTCGGTCGTGGTGGCGCTTGGCGGCGGCGTGGTGGGCGACTTGGCCGGCTTTGTGGCGGCCACTTTCGCGCGCGGCCTGCGATTCGTTCAAGTGCCCACGACACTGCTCGCACAGGTCGACAGCTCAGTGGGCGGCAAGGTGGGCGTGAACCTGCCCGGCGGCAAGAACATGGTCGGCGCTTTCTGGCAGCCGCGCGGCGTGGTGATCGACGTCGACGTGCTCGACACGCTCCCGCAGCGCGAGTACCGCGCCGGTCTGGCCGAGGTCGTGAAATACGGCGTCATTCAAGATGCCGAGTTCTTCGCGTTCCTCGAGGCAAATGTCGAGCCGATCAATTCGCGAGACCACGCCGTGCTGACGAGCATCATCGAGCGCTGTTGCCGCTTGAAGGCCGACGTTGTCGAACAAGATGAGCGCGAGGAAACCGGCCTGCGGGCGATTCTCAACTATGGCCACACGTTCGGTCATGCCTTCGAAGCGGCCACCGGTTATGAAGAGCTGCTGCATGGCGAAGGCGTGGCGATAGGCATGATGTGTGCCGCGCGACTGGCCCAGCGACTCGGCCGCGTGGATGCAGCGTTCGTCGAGCGCCAGCGGGCGCTTCTGCAAGCATTCGGCCTGCCGCTAACTGTGCCGGACGTCGCGTCCGATGAACTCATCGAACTCATGTATCGCGACAAGAAAGTCGATCGCGGCAAGCTGCGCTTCGTGCTGCCCTTGCGCATGGGACACGTGGAGTTCGTCAGCGGAATTGCCACGGGTGATATCGTGGCGGCGCTGGCGGCGGAAGAGTGAGCGCGCGGACTTTGTCCGGCGCTATGGACTCTCGCGTTTTCGCCGCCGCCAATAGTTCGGTCGCCGGCTAGCGTGCGCGACGGCGTATACAAACACTTCGCTTTCAAATTGCTCGTAAATGATGAGGTACGGAAATTCTTCGAGCAGAACGCGTTGAAAGCTAGGCTTCTTTGGAAGAGTTTCAAGACTTGCGAACTGCGATGGATCGGCTTCGAGTCTTTCGAATGCTGAGCGGACCGCTGCAAGAAAGCTCCGTTCTAAGCCCTCCTCACGCGCATGATACCATTCCGCCGCCTCTTTGATCTCGTCAGCGGCAAGGCGGTGAAGGCGGAGAATCAATTAGTATCCCCCGCAGGAAAAGATCTCTCAATTTCCAAGAGCGCGGTTCGCCAATCAAGCGTCTGCTCAACTCCGCTTAGCAACTCCTCGCGTCGCCGATTCAATTCGGCGACAAATTGAGCATCGAATTGAGATGCCTCCTCATCATCAATGCTGTCGAGTAGCTGCTGAGCCAACGCGAAGCGCTGATCCGGCGGTAGCGCGAAGACCTGATTCACCAACTCGTTGGAAATAGTCATAAATCGGCAAAGAAAATTGGAGGATCCGAGACCTACAAGCCGTGGCTCCTTCTTTTTCCGATTGTAGCTCATTGCGGGGCAGCGATCCAACGCCCCTGCTGCTTTAATTTGGCCGTTCGCTTTGTTAGACTGCGCTGCCGTCACTGGGAGCGCAATATGCCCGAACTTCAATTCAGCGACGAGCTCGTCGACAGCGTTCGTCTGTCGCTCGTTTCGGGCGTTGGGCCGCTGTTGCGAAAGGCGCTGCTCGCGCGGTTTGGTTCGCCCGCCGCCGTGCTGGCGGCGGCGAAGGATGAGCTGCAATGTGTCGATGGAATCGGGCTGAAGATTGCGGCGCGCATCGTCGCGGCGCGCGATGAGATCGATGCCGAGGCGGAGCTGAAGTTGGCGGCCGAGAACGGCATCGATGTGTTGGCCGACGCGGATGCCGATTACCCGCGGCCGCTGCGGCAGATTCATGATCCGCCCGGCGTGTTGTTCCGCCGCGGCCAGTCTTTGCCGCAGGACGAGTTGGCTGTGGCAATTGTCGGCACACGGCACGCCACGCGCTACGGACTGGCTCAAGCCGAACGGCTAGCCGGCAGCCTGGCTCGCACCGGTTTCACCGTCGTGAGCGGCCTGGCGCGCGGGATCGACGCCGCCGCGCATCGCGGCGCACTGGCGGCGGGCGGACGCACAATCGCTGTTCTGGCGAGCGGCATTCTCGAGATCTACCCGCCCGAGCACGAAAAGCTGGCCGATGAAGTCGCCGCCAGCGGTTATCTTCTCAGCGAAGCGCCGCCGCGCATGGTGCCTCTCAGCGGCGCGTTCCCGCAGCGCAACCGCGTCATCAGCGGCTTGTGCGTGGGCACGATCGTCGTCGAAGCGCCCGACCGTTCCGGCGCCCTGATCACGGCCCGACACGCCTACGAGCAAGGTCGCGAAGTATTCGCCGTGCCGGGGCCGGTCGACAGCCGCATGTCGCGCGGCTGCCACGCACTGATCAAAGACGGCGCCAAGCTTGTCGAAACGATCGACGACGTCCTGGCCGAGCTCGGGCCGCTGGCAGAGAAAATCCAGCGGGATGACGGCACCGTACTGCAACAGCCCGCCGAGGTGCTGCTCAATGAGATCGAGCAGGGAGTGCTCTCGGCGATAGATTCCGCGCCGACGTCGCTCGACACAATCGCCGCCTCCTGCGGCATGCCGATCCACCGCGTGCTCTCCACAATCAGCGTGCTGGAGATGCGCCGCCTGATCCGCCGCACCAGCGGTACGCAGGTCGTGCGGGCATAAGGCAAAGCTGAGCGCTTTCGAACCAAGATTCAGGATCGCCAAACGAATAGATCGGCAATGCGTTTGGTGGGCCGGTTGACAGCGACTGCGACTGCTAAATGATAGAGGTTCGCGACCTGCGCAAACGTTTTGAGGCGACCACCGCCGTCGATGGCGTATCATTTGATATTCGCCGCGGCGAGACGTTCGGCCTCCTGGGCCCCAACGGCGCGGGCAAAAGCACGACGATCGGCATGCTCACCGGCGTGATCGCGCCGGATAGCGGCAAGACGCGTATCAACGGCACATCGTCGCCGACTAATGCGGCCGCGAGAATGGCGATCGGCGTCGCGCCGCAAACTCTGTCGCTCTACGAAGAATTGACCGCGGCCGAGAACGTGAGGTTTTTTGCCCGACTCTATCGACTTACGGGAAGCGAGCTTGCGAATCGAGTCGATTGGGCCCTCGCTTTTGCCGGCCTTGAGGACCGGCGCAAGGCACGAGTTAAAACATTTTCCGGCGGAATGAAGCGCCGCTTGAACCTCGCTGTGGCGCTGGTCCACGACCCCGCCGTGGTCTTTCTGGATGAACCGACCGCGGGCGTCGACCCACAGTCGCGAAATCACATTTTCGAGGCCATCGACGAGCTGCGATCGCTGGGGCGCACGGTGGTGTATACGACGCACTATATAGAAGAAGCCCAACGGCTGTGCGATCGCGTGGCCATTATGGACCGCGGCCGGATTCTGGATCTCGACACTGTGCCGGCGCTCGTGGAGCGCTACGGTGGGCGATCGGTCGTGAAGGCCGAGCTGGCCCGGCCGCCGGGTGAAACCATCGAGCTGCCCGCCGAACTCGATGGGCTGTCATTGCGGTTTGAATCGGACCGGCCCCTGGAAGAAGTCGGCCGCTTGTCGTCGGCCGGCGTGGTGTTTCAAACACTGGAAGTCGCCCGGCCGGATTTGGAGACCGTCTTTCTAACGCTCACTGGCCGGAGCTTGAGAGACTAAATGCCCACCATTCTCACCATGGCGGCAAAGGATTTGCGTCTCATGAGCCGCGACTTGCTCGGCCTGTTCTTCATCGTCGGTTTCCCGATCGTGATGGGTATCTTCTTCGGCGTCGTGATGGGGTCCTTCGACACCAAGAGCGTGTCGCTGGGCGTTGCGGTCGTCGATGAGGACGACTCGAAGATGTCGCGCAAGTTTGTCGAAGCGGTTGAGTCGACCGGCAACGTGCGCTCCGAAAAGCTGGCTCGCAGTGTGGCGATGGACCGCGTGCGACGCGGGCAGCTCGTCGGCATGATCGCGATCCCCAAGGGTTTCGGCGACTCAGCCGGTATGTTGTGGATGGACGCGCCGGCAATCGAGGTTGGCATCGATCCGTCGCGTAAGGCCGAAGCGGGAATGCTGGAGGGCATGATCATGCAGGCCATGGGAAAGCTCGTCGCCCTGAGGTTCCAAGACCCGGCGAGCATGCGTCCGATGATTCAAAAGGCGAAAGATGAGGTCGCCGCGGCCAATGATCTCGGAATGATGGGGCCAATGGTGGCGCAGATGCTAGATTCACTCGACACATTCCTGCAAACGTGGGAAACCGTGAAGGCGGCCGACAGCGAGTCGGCTGGCGGCCAATCGCCCGCGATGCCCGAACTGCAGCTTGCCCGCATCGAAACACTCGACGTCACGCGAGAAGTTCCCAAAGGCAGCACGGAAGCCGTGCTTCGTAACCTGCGTTCCAAGTGGGACATCAGCTTTCCGCAAGCCATGATGTGGGGCGTTCTGGGCTGTGCGGCCGGTTTCGCAATAACGATCGTCCGCGAACGAAAGCAAGGTACGTTTCTGCGACTGCAAGTCGCCCCGGTGACGCGAGCGCAGATTGTGGCGGGTAAAGCGCTGGCCTGCTTTCTGACGGTTATCGGCGTGATCACCGTAATGGTGGTTCTTGGGATGTGGCTCGGCATGCGGCCGCGAAGCCCGTCCTTGCTGGTGATTGCCGCCGTGAGCATCGCATTTTGCTTCGTGGGGATCATGATCCTGATGTCGACGATCGGCAAAACGGAGGAAGCGGTGTCGGGCGGGGCCTGGGCGGCCAACATGTTCATGGCGATGTTTGGCGGCGGGATGATGCCGCTGCTCTTCCTGCCCGGCTTCATGAAAACGCTCAGCAATTTCAGTCCCGTGAAATGGAGCATCCTGGCGCTGGAAGGGTCAATCTGGCGCGGCTTCACGCTTGCCGACATGCTCTTGCCGTGCGGCATCTTGCTGGGCACAGGCGCAATTTGTTTGGCCGTTGGGGCAAGGATGCTTGCGCGCACGGCAAATTGAAGCACCGCGACGCGGTTTCTATGACACGCTGTCGCTTTCTCGCCGAAAGCAATTCGAGTGTCTCACATTGGGCACACGGTTTGCCGTTTTTGTCGGCACGGGGTCGCCTTTCGGTTGGCGGCTCGCCAGCAACACATATTTTCGACGCAAGGGAGCTTTTCTCATGGCCACGGAACGAACCAACTTGGACGCTGATCGTGATATTGATACTGCGGACTTGCGAGACCGAGACGTGAATCCAGACCCGATCACCGGCGAGCCAGGCGCACACCCGGTAGGCGCCGGCGTCGGAGCGGCAGTCGGCGGCGCCGTGACCGGGCTAGCCGCCGGGGCTGCGGCAGGCCCGATTGGCGCGGGAGTCGGCGCGGTCGTAGGCGGCATTGCCGGTGGACTGGCCGGAAAGGCCATCGCCGAGCAAGTGGACCCGACGGTTGAAGAAGCGTACTGGCGCGACGAATACGCCAATCGCGAGTACTATGACGAAGACGTCAGCTACGACGAGGTGGCGCCGGCCTATCGTTATGGTTGGGAATCGCGCGCGAGGCACCACGACAAGAGCTGGGATGAGGCCGAGCCGCACCTGGAGCACGACTGGAGCAGCCAGCGCGGCACATCGACGCTGGAGTGGGAACGGGCCCGCCATGCGTCGCGCGATGCCTGGGATCGGATTGACCGGCGCGCCATGGAGGAAGCTGGCCAAGGGGCGGCCGACTATGATCGAACCGAGGGGGAGATCAGCGCGAGGCCGCCGCGAACGCCGAAGTGACGCGCACGCGATTTTCGCCGCAACATCACAATAGCCGGAGGCTACGCAATTCCGACTGGAACGCGTGCCCTACCGGCTATTGCATTTTCGCCGGGTCGTCGAGGTGGCTGGCTGCGGCGACGCCTCAGTTGAAAGTCTCCACCGCAATCACACGCTCACACAAGAACGAGGACTTTGCCCTTAGCTGGCAACGCGCTCGGCCAGTGCCAGCCGCTCCTTGATCGGCGGGTGGCTGTGCAGCAGAAATACCTCAATGGGGTTCGGCTCTGGATCCGCTTTGTTCAGCCGCGCCAGTTTTGAAAAGGCGGAGCGGTATGCGGTGTGATTCCCAGTTCGCACGAGTGCGTAGCGGTCGCACTGCCGCTCGTAGTGTCGACTGATCGCGTTCTGCAGCGGGCTGAGCAGCGTCATGAACACGCCCAGCGTGAACATCACGAGCGGCAAGCTGCTCGTGGGCGCGTCGGCGGCGCTGGGAATGTTGGCCCACCACACGAGCACTCGATCGAGCAGCCAGAAGCCTGCCACGCTGAAAACCAGCCCGGCGGCGATCATCTTGGGGATGTGGCGGTGCACGTGATGCCCAATCTCGTGCGCGAAGATGACTTCGATCTCTTCGGGCGTGAACTTGTCGAGCAGCGTATCGCCCATGAGCACGCGTCGCGTACGGCCAAGGCCGGCAAGCGCCGCGTTCGCCTTCGATGTGTCGGCGCTGAGGCCCAAACGGTAAACGCCTTCAATCGTCAGGCCGGTACCGTCTGCCAGGCGATTCATCCGCTCGACAAGCTCCGCATTGTCAATTGGCTCGACCTTGTAGAACAGCGGCACAATGAGCACCGGCGCGAGCTGGCCCAATAGCACGCTCACGATGAAAAACGCGCCGGCCGCAATCGGCCACCAGTAGGGCCCGGTATTCCACATGATGAAATACAAGCCGGCGAATAGCGCCGCGCCCAGCCCAAGGGCCAGTGAATTGCTGAGCCACCAGTTGCGCATCCAGCGCCGCACGCTTTGATTGCTAAGCCCAAACTGGTGCTCGACGACGTAGCCGGAATAAAACGACAGCGGCATGGAGACAAACATATGGAGGCCCATGACCGCCAGGTAGACACACAGCAGTCGAATATAGGAATGCGGCCAGGCCGGCGTTTGATAACTGGCCAGCCAGGCGTCGAGTGGCCGGGCGAATACGAGCGCCATCACGCCTAGATAAACGAGATCCAGCGCCATGTCGGCGAGAGTCAGGGCCAGCGAGATTCGACCGTAGCGCCGGGCCTCGGCCAGCTGCTCGGACGTCATTTCCGGCGAGTCGTCGGGCTTGGCGTCAGTTTGGACCGCGCCAGGAGCGTCTTTAAGTTCGGTTTCGTTCAAAGTTTGGCCTTCAAGAATCGGTTTTCGCGAAAGTTTCGCCGGCTGGCGGCATCTTTCAAGCATCGAGCCACAGAAGCGGCTCCGTCCACTGCGGCAGCACTGCATCTGCAGCGAAAATGAACACTAGCTTGGACGAAATTGAAACGCTACCAAGTAATTACTACGCGAGACGAATGCAAATATGGCAGGCGGCGCGGCCGCTTGCGGCTTAGCAATTGGCCGACGCGGTACACAGGCTTGGCCGTATAACTACAACAAGCACCAACACTTACGACAAACAGGCCTTCCGCGATAGCGGCGGCCATAGTCAATTTGGCATACCAATTGCCATTATACGCGATTCGGACGGTGGCATCGGGTGATTCGGCCATTACGGCCATCTCCTCTTACCAATGCCGTCAAAACCGGCGACCCAAGGAAGTGCAAGCGTTACAATGCAAGGGTCGGCGGTTCACTATTCCTGACGACGGGGAAGAAGGACTGCTTCCCCATTTGGCGTCGAACCCTCTACGTTAGAGGTTCGTAACGATGACAGAGCTTTCCACGGAAGATCGCGCGCGTTTGGCCACCACATCAAGCCGGGTCCCTGACCCCGCTTCCCCGGCCGACACGGATCGCATGACCGACGAAGAACTGCTGCTCGAGTACCGGCTCACGGGCACAGCGCAGCTGTTCGAAACGTTAGTCAAGCGCTACGAGCGCGAGCTCTACAACTACCTGCGCCGATTCCTGAACAACCAGGTTTTAGCTGAGGACGCATTTCAAGCGACATTTATGCAGGTGCACTTGAAGTGCCACTTGTTCGATGTCGAGCGGAAGGTGCGGCCGTGGCTATACACGGTGGCCACGAACCAGGCGATCGACATCCAGCGCCGCAACAAGCGGCATCGGCTGGTAAGCCTGGACCGGCCCAACCGGGTGCAGCACGACGAGCTTGGCTCGCTGGCCGATATACTCAGCAGCCGCGAAAACGAGCCGGCCAACGGCATGGAACAGGGTGAGAGGAAAGAATGGGTTCGCCAGGCGGTGGCGGCGTTGCCCGATCAATTGCGCTCCGCCGTGCGACTGGTGTACTTCCGTGGCATGAAATACCGCGAGGCGGCCGACGAGCTCCATGTGCCGGTAGGCACCGTGAAAAGCCGGTTGCACTCGGCGGTCAAGCGGCTGGGCGAGGCCTGGGCAGAGACTCACCCGGCGAATAACTGACGATGATGTTTGGGGCGGCACGCGGACCGTTGATTCGCTTGCCGAATACATCAGGAACTTGTTTTGTTGGGCAGCGGACGTTGTAACGTAACACCAGGGGGAAGGCGCGCGGAACGGCGCGCCTTCCCTTCTTGATACTCATCGGTTGCGGCTGGCCATGCGCGAACTGCTGATCCGCTATCTATTAGGCGAGCTAGATGCGCCGCAGCAGCGCCGCCTCGAAGACGAGCTGCGGAATTCGCCCGAGCTTCGCCGCGAGCTGGCCCATTTGCGATCTTGTTTCAGCGCTGCTCAAGAGGCGGACCACGCGGGCGACGAGCCGCCTTGCGACCTCGCGCGGCGCGTTACCGATTCGGTTTGCGGCGACAGCGGATTTACGCGCAGCACGGCCCAGGCCGAGCCGCCAGCCGGAGTGCTGGGTTGGAGCCTGGCCGACTTGACCGTTGCCGGCGGCGTGTTTCTCGCCGTAAGTATGCTGCTCTTTCCCGCGCTGCGCGACAGCCGAGATGCAACGCGGCGAAACGTATGCGCGAACAACCTGCAAAACCTTCACGTGTTTTTGGCCCAGTATGCGGCGAACCATGGCGATTATTTCCCCGGCGTCCATCCTCAGGATTACGCCGGTATGTTCGTGGTTCGCCTGATGCACGAAGATAACGCGGCGCCGGAACAGGTGGCTCAGTTTCTCGTATGTCCCGCGTCGCGCCTGGCCGAAGAGAGGCGCGAGATGCCGGTCGGACTTCAGCTTGCCAGATTTGACAACGTGCAGTCAATGATGGGTCCGCAATTAGCCCGACTCTGCCGCGATGCCGCTGGTTCCTATGCCGTTCGCATCGGCTATGTCCACCGAGATCAATACCACTGGATTCGCGATGATCGCTCCGACCGCACGCCGCTGATGGCCGACCAGCCCGATTATCAAGTTGCAGGCGTGGGCAGCGCTAATCACGACGGTTACGGGCAGAACGTGCTGTACTCGAGCGGCCGCGTGGTCTTTCTGACAGGCGTTACGCTGCCCGGAAAGGATCACGCATTTCTCAATGCGAACAGGCTGCCCGCTGCGGGTCTCGGTCCCAACGACGTCGTGCTCGTTTCCGGTGACCGAACGCCCTAATCAGACACATCTTGGCCGCGTGACATTCGGCCTCGAATTCCCGTCGGGTCTGACCCTCAGGGTCGAAGACATGGCCCAGAGGCGGCTTAGCCGCTGGCGATCGCCGTGAGGCGAATTGCCAACCTTCGAGGGCGCGATTTGTGGACTTTCGTCAACGCCCAAACACATCAACGGTTCCGCCGAAATTCGGCCGCTGGTCGTAACACGTGCTGCGCCAGCGGTTTAGCGGAGAATTCGAATGGGGCTGACAACCCGAGCGTGAGCTTGGCGCGCTGGTTGCAATACTTGGGATGCATACCCGCCTTCGCACGACTTCTCCCGCCAACCTTCGTCGTGCGAGCCTCCCTCACCGGCCGGGGAAGCCTTGTCCCCTCAGGCTTCCTCGGCCGGTTTTCCTTGCGCTGTGACGTCGCCAGATCAGCGGGGTGCCTGGGGCACGGCCCCAGCAATTTCTAGACAACTGGGCGTTGCCCAGCCACCCCATTGCTACGCTCCATCTGAATGCCTTAGCTCAGAGACGATTCCATTTCCGCTGCGCCGTCTTCGGAATTTGCAGCGTCGTCGGTGTTGAAGCAGCTGAGAAAGCGCTTATTTGCAAAGACGACCGGAACTCTCATGCGTTTTGAATCCGCCGCAACGATCGACGCGCCGATGATTGGAAAAAAGCTGCCGAGTTGCTGCGTCAGCGCGTGCATCACGTCGAGGGTCGAAGGGGGCAGCTGCAACTGGCCCTCGATGTAGTACCTGCTCACGATCGCCGACACCTTGGCCGACGTGCGAACGTTGTAGTTGTTCCAGCGTTTTACGGGGGCCTCGTGCCGGGCCTCGGGCAGGATTACTAGTTCGATTCGGTCTTTGGGAACCATTGCGTACGGCAGGGCGGCGACACAAGACGTGCGGTCGGCGTCGGCATAGATTTGCACATCGGTGAAGCGCATGAAATTCGTGTTCGAGTCCTTCAGGATATCCTGAATGCGCTTTTCATTGAGCCAGATCGAGCCCGCGATCCAATACGGCGACGCCGCGACAATTACTCGTGTTGCATCGCTTAACATAGGACGCCACTTGTTATGGGTTTCAGGAAACAATGCAGCCGCCCGGGCCCCTCCAGCGGGAGATACCGCGCCGCGCGCACCGGCAAGCGAATTCGCGGGTCAGCAAGCGCGGCAACTGGGAAGGCAACCGGACTTACTAGAAGATAGCTTCCAGTCCAGTTCGCTGCTTCAGCACGAGTTTACAAAGAATGGCCATGAC
>DATFGJ010000315.1:0-3777 GCA_035249585.1 Lacipirellulaceae bacterium | reverse complement strand
GCAGCGTCGAGCGGCCGCTCGACACGAATGCGGCGTGTGTCACTGGAACAGTGAACCTGCTGGATGCGGCCCGTAAAGGCGGCGTGCGACGCGTGGTGTTCGCGGCTTCGAGTAGCGCTTACGGCGACCAGATTGCGCCTTCGAAGAGTGAAGACCTTATGCCCGCGCCGCTGTCGCCCTACGCGGCCGCGAAGCTGGCCGGCGAATTCTATTGCCAGGCCTTCGCGGCGACATACGGCCTCGAGACCGTGTCGCTGCGTTACTTCAACGTATTCGGGCCGCGGCAAGACCCTCAAAGCCAATATGCGGCCGTGATTCCCAAGTTCATTACTCAAATGCTTGCCGGCCGACGGCCCACTATCTTTGGCGACGGCAAGCAGTCGCGCGACTTCACGTACATCGACAACGTCGTGCACGGCAACCTGCTGGCAGTCACGGCGCCGCGCGCCGTCGGCCGCACGATCAACGTCGCCTGCGGCCAGTCGTACACTCTGCTGGAGCTGGTGGATGGAATCAACAGCGCCTTGGCGACCAAGATCGAACCCGTGTTCGAACCGCCGCGCGTAGGCGACGTGCGCGATAGCCTTGCCGATATTTCGCTGGCCCGCGAGCTATTGGGGTACGAACCGGTCATCGACTTTAACGACGGCCTGATGCGCACAATCGACTTCTATCGACGGTCGGCAAAATCGAAATAACCACGGAGACAAAGAGGGCACGGAGAAGAAAATCTAATATGCTCAATGCAAAGTAAAATGAATTGAAAGCTCCTGACAAATTGAAACGCCAAGTCGCCAAGTACGCCAAGGAAGATGAAATCAGCAGTGAATTTCTTGGCGTCCTTTGTGTTCTTGGCGGTTTTATTCATTCTGTTCGATGCTCTTATTAGTTTTCAGTCCGTGATCTTCATTTTGCGTCGAGCTTTGCTCAGCGTTCTCTGTGCCTCTGTGGTTAAATCCTAATGCCTCCGCCGCGCGCGCTTGTCGCCCTGGCAACGTATAACGAGATCGAGAATCTGCCGGGCTTGATAGATGCGATTCTGTGCGTGTTGCCGGACGCCGACGTGCTTGTCGTCGATGACAACTCTCCGGACGGCACAGGAAAGTGGTGCGACGGCCGCGCTTCGACTGAGCCGCGCCTTCGCTGCCTGCATCGCCCCGCGAAAATGGGGCTCGGCTCGGCAACACTTGCAGCGGCCCGCATCGCAATCGATGGCGGCTACGATGTTTTCGTCACGCTCGATGCCGATTGGAGCCACGACCCGAAGCATCTGCCGCAACTGCTAGACGCTCTGCGGCGGGCCGATGTCGCGATCGGCTCGCGCTATGCATCCGGCGGCGCGATTGAGGGTTGGCCCTGGCATCGCCGCGTAGTGAGCCGCTCGATGAATCGAGTTAGCCGAGCGCTCTTGGGTTTGCCGACGCGCGATTCAAGCGGCGCGTTTCGCGCTTACCGCGTCGCCAAGCTAAAGGAAATTGACATCTCCCGGATTCAATCAGCAGGCTACGCCTATCTGGAAGAAATCCTTTGGCATCTTCATCGAGCGGGCGCAACTTTCACTGAAGTTCCCATTACGTTTCACCAGCGACGCGCCGGACGCTCAAAAATTAGTGCTTGCGAAGCAGTGGCCAAGTTGCGAATGCTGTGCCGCTTACGTTTGGACAGGTTTCGAAGGAACTAAATTCCGCGCCACATTCGCGATTGGCGGCAGATCAAGATTGCCTTTGATCGCTGTGTGGCGATTGGTAGAATCAATCGTAATTGCAGTGATTAGAATCCTCAGGCTGGAGGCGGCGTGATGGCGGCGCAGACGGGCGGGCAGATTGACACGGTGATGCAGGAGAAGCGGCTATTTCCGCCGCCGAAGGAATTCTCCGCGCGGGCGCGCATCAAGTCGGTCGAAGAGTACCAGCGTATTTGGGACCAGGCGGCGGCCGACCCGGCAAAGTTCTGGGGCGAGCTGGCGCGCGAGGAATTGCATTGGTTCAAGCCCTTTGAACAGCCGCTTGTGTGGAACGAGCCGTTCGTTCAATGGTTTGCGGGCGGGCAGACAAACGTGTCCTACAACTGCCTCGACCGCAACTTAGCGGCGGGCCTAGGCTCGCGCACCGCCATCCTCTGGGAAGGCGAGCCGGGCGATACGCGCACGCTCACCTACGACGAGCTGCATCGCGAAGTTTGTGAGTTTGCCAACGTGCTGAAGTCGATCGGCATCGTGCCCGGCGACCGCGTTTCGATCTACATGCCGATGGTCCCGGAGCTGGCGATCGCGATGCTGGCCTGTGCGCGCGTCGGCGCGATCCATTCGGTGATCTTTGCCGGCTTCTCCGCCGAGGCCATCGCCGATCGAAACCGCGATGCACAGGCCAAGCTGCAAATCACCGCCGACTTCGGCTGGCGGCGTGGCAAAGCGCTGCCATTGAAAGAAACCGTTGACGAGGCGCTTGCGAAAAGTCCCTCGGTCGAAAAATGCATCGTGCTGCAGCGAGAACTCAGCGGCACGCCTGGCACACTGCGGAAATCCGCTAGTAATGCCGGCGACGCGCCCCAGGTGAAGATGCAGAAAGGCCGCGACTATTGGTGGCACGACTTAATGGAGGAGACGGTCTCGAATTGTCCAGCGACGCCGATGGACAGCGAAGCGCCGCTATACATCCTTTACACCAGCGGCTCCACCGGAAAACCCAAAGGGATCAAGCATACAACGGCCGGCTACAACCTCTTCGTCAAGAAAACGTTTCAATGGGTGTTCGATCATCGCGACGAAGATGTTTTCTGGTGCACCGCCGATTGCGGCTGGGTCACAGGGCATAGCTATGTTGTTTACGGCCCGCTCTCGGCCGGCGCCACAGTCGTGATGTACGAAGGCGCGCCGAACTATCCGGATGAGAGTCGCTTCTGGCAGCTCATTGAGAAATACAAAATCACGGTATTTTATACGGCCCCAACAGCCATTCGGGCGTTTATCAAGTGGGGCGATCATCACGTGGCCAAGCACGATCTGTCGAGCCTGCGCCTATTGGGCACTGTCGGCGAGGGCATCAACCCCGAGGCCTGGATGTGGTACCACCGCGTGATTGGCCGCGGGCGCTGCCCGATCGTCGACACGTGGTGGCAGACCGAGACGGGCGGCATCATGATGAGCCCGCTGCCCGGCGCAATCGCGACCAAGCCGGGAAGCTGCACCAAGCCGCTGCCCGGCATCTTGCCCGCGATTGTCACTCCCAGCGGCAAGCCGGTCGGACCAAACCAAGGCGGCTGGCTCACCATCACGCACCCTTGGCCGGGCATGCTCCGCGGCATCTGGGGTGATGATGAGCGCTACAAGGAGGTGTATTGGAGCAAGGTGCCGGGCAAATACCTGGCCGGTGACAACGCACGCTGCGACGATGATGGCTACTACTGGATCATGGGCCGCATCGACGATGTGCTCAACGTGTCGGGCCATCGGCTGAGCACGATCGAGATCGAGAGTGCTTTGGTGTCGCATCCCAATGTGGCGGAAGCGGCGGCGGTTGGCCGGCCCGATGAGCTCAAGGGCGAGGCGGTTGCGGTGTTCGTCACCCTTCGCAGCGGAGAGGTGTCCGAAGCTCTGCGCGAGGAACTCAAGAAGCATGTCCGCCGCGAAATCGGCGCGCTGGCCCAACCCGACGACATCCGCTTTACCGCCGCGTTGCCGAAAACACGCAGCGGCAAGATCATGCGCCGCCTGCTGCGCGATATCGCCTCCGGCAAAGAAACTGTCGGCGACACGACGACGCTGGAAGACTATAGTGT
>DATFGJ010000314.1:0-2895 GCA_035249585.1 Lacipirellulaceae bacterium | reverse complement strand
GCAAGGCACTGAAGCAGCAAGCTGCCTGGGCGCGTGGGTTCAAGAAGCACAACCGGCCTTTGGGCCGGCCACGGCCGCGGGCTTCAAATTCATAGGCGGCCTTGATCGCACGCGCATCGGCGAGGCAATCCAGCGCCGCGAACATTATTGCCGCCAGTTGGGCCGCGTGCTTGCTCCGCGCGATCTCGTCTGCTTTCCCACCGCGCCAACGATCGCGCCATTGAAGGGCGCACGCTGTTACGACCGGGGCAGCAACTATTATCAACGCACTCTCTCTCTGACTTCGATCGCCGGCGTTGCACGCTTGCCGCAGTTGTCGATGCCACTTGGCCGAACATCCGCAGCGCCAATCGGGCTTTCGCTATTGGGCGCCCAAGGCGAAGACTTGTTTCTGCTCGACATAGCCGAGAAAATCGCCCTGCACGAATAGTGCCCGCCGCGCCTTGGGCATCTCTCTGGCACAATATCACGGGTTTGGAGTTCCTCAAAGCCGGTGATATATTCACGTTGAATTGGCAGGCGCTTGGCACTGTCCGCCCCTGGAGTCCGCAGCATGAAGTTGGCCCGTGCATATTATGCCTCGATCGTAATGGCACTATTGACCGTACGGCCAGGCATTGCAGCCGATTCCGACCTGCCTGTGTTGAAAGTGCCGGACGGTTTCTCGATCGAACTGGTCGCCGGACCGCCGCTCGTGGAGCGGCCTATCGTGGGGGCATTCGACGAGGAGGGCCGGCTGTATGTTGCCGAATCGTCCGGTTCGAACGACCCGGTGGAAAAACAGCTCAAAGAGCGGCCGCATCGCATTGTGCGGCTAGATGATGTCGACGGCGATGGCCACTTCGATCGGCGCAGCGTGTTCGCCGACAGCATGATGTTCCCCGAAGGGACGATGTTTCTGGATGGCTCTCTGTACGTCTCCGCGCCGCCCAGTATCTGGAAGCTCACCGACACGGACGGCGACGGCGTCGCCGACGAGCGGACTGAATGGTTTCAAGGAAAAACGCTTACCGGCTGCGCGAACGACTTGCATGGTCCATATCTCGGGCCGGACGGCTGGATCTATTGGTGCAAAGGCGCTTTTGCCGAGCAGACGCACATGGTGCACGGCCGCGAGTGGACGAGCCGTGCCGCACACATTTTTCGCTGCCGCCCGGATGGCACCGGCCTGGAACCGGTGCTCACCGGCGGCATGGACAACCCCGTCGACGTCGTGTTCATGCCCGACGGCGAGCGGATTTTTTCCGCGACATTCCTGGCCGTCTCGCCTCGTGTCGACGGACTGGCGCATGCCATTTATGGCGGCGTTTATGGCAAAGAGCACGGCGTCCTTTCCGGCCACCCGCGCACCGGTGAGCTCATGCCCACGCTTGTCCCTCTGAGCGCTGCCGCGCCCTGTGGATTGGAGCGCTATGAGTCGGACGCCTTTGGCGGCGAATATCGCGATAACCTGTTCCTCTGCCACTTCAATATGCGGAAAGTCTCGCGACACGTGCTGCTGGCGTCTGGCAGCACGTACGCCACTGAGGACAGCGACTTTGTTTCCTCGGAGCATGTCGATTTCCATCCGACCGACGTCCTTATGGATGCCGACGGAAGTCTGCTCGTGATCGACACCGGCGGCTGGTACAAGCTGTGCTGCCCTACATCCCAGCTTTGGAAACCCGACGTGTTGGGCGGCATATACCGCGTGCGCCGCGACGGCGACGGCGCACCGGCCGATCCGCGTGGGCGCGCGATCAACTGGGCGCAGCTGACGGTTGAACAATTGTGGACGCTGCTCGCCGACAGCCGTCCGGCCGTGCGCCAGCGCGCCAGCCGCACGTTCGTCGCACGCCGCGATGCCGACGAGATGCGAATCTTCTTGCAGCGCATGACGAAGCTTGGCGGCATGGCCGCAGTTTCCCATGCCGAAGCGCCGCCGGGCGGCGCCGCCGGTCCGTGCGATACACAGACCGCCTCGCTGGCCCGCCTGTGGGCCATCAGCCAACTGGAGACCGCCGATTCGCGAAGCCTCGTTCGTGAACTGTTGTTCCATCCCGATGTCCGGTTGCGGCATGCGGCCTTGAACGTCGTGAGCTTATATCGCGATGCGAATGCAGCCGCGCAAGTTGCCCAGTTGCTAGCCGAAGACACTGCGCCGAATCGCCGCGCTGCCGCCGAGGCGCTCGGTCGCATCGGCCGGCCGTCGGATGTGCCGCAGCTTCTTGCGGCCGCCGCCCATGCGGACGACCGGATTCTCCAGCATTCCATCGCGTTCGCACTCGTCGAGCTTGCCAATCCACAAGAGACGCGCGCCGGCCTGGCAAGCGACTCGCCGCGCACGGTCGCCGCGAGCCTGCTCGCGCTCGATCAAATGCCGGGCGGTGCGACGAGCGCGGATGATGTAATTCCCTTATTGGGCTCTTCCGACGAATCCGTCCGTCAAGCGGCGCTGTGGGTCGCAACCCAGCACGTCGAATGGGGAGAAGCGCTCTCCGCCTGGTTCCGCCAGCAGCTTGCCACACTTGCTGTATCAGTTCCGGCCACGCCCGAGAAATCGATCGACAACCCGCTCGAGCCGATGCTCATCCAGTTTTCAGCAAATCCAGCGATTCAGCAGGTGCTATGCGACACGATTGAGCAGCCAGCTACATCGAACGCAGCGCGAGAAATGGCACTGCGCGCGATGGCGCAGGCCCGTATTCGCGAGACGCCGGACTCCTGGCGAACGGCGCTCGCCACCGTCATCGCTCATTCGGATCACAACCTAGTTGCACTGGCAATCGACACGGCACGAAAGCTCCCGCCTGTTGCGTCCCCAAATGATACGTTGAATGAAGCCGTGCTGGCCGTTGCGCAATCGTCGCGGAAGCCACGCGAGTTGCGCGTCGCCGCTGTGGCCGCAATATCGCA
>DATFGJ010000313.1:0-2440 GCA_035249585.1 Lacipirellulaceae bacterium | reverse complement strand
ATTTTCGTTTCCTCCGGGTTCAACCGGCCGCGCATTCTGGCCATCGATCCCAAGGGCGCGGAGCGCGACGCGACGGAGTCGCATGTGCTTTGGACGCACGAGCGCGGGGCTCCGCTCACTCCTTCGATGATTGTGGTTGGCGATGAGCTGTACATGGTCACGGACAACGGCGTGGCCACGTGCCTCGACATCCGCACGCGCCGGCCGCATTGGACAGAGCGGCTCGCCGGCGATTTTTCGGCATCGCCAATCTGGGCCGAGGGCCGCGTGTACTTCCTCAACGAGGAAGGCACGGCCTACGTCGTGAAAGCCGACAAAGAGTACGAGCTGCTCGTCACGAACGAACTCGGCGAACGCTCGCTCGCCTCGCCAGCCGTTGGCGACGGTGCGCTGTACCTTCGCACCGAATCCCACTTGTGGCGCATTGGTAAATGACGCATGGCCAAGCGATGTATCGTTGGCATAGGCGAGGTCCTTTGGGACGTTTTTCCCGATGGGCCGCGCTTCGGCGGCGCGCCGGCAAACTTCGCCTGCAGCGCAGCGGAGCTTGCCGGCGAGCGCATCGACGTGTTCATGGTTGGCGCCGTCGGCTCCGATGATTTAGGCCGGCAGGCCGTCGACTCACTTTGCGCGCATGGTGTCGATCCGAGCTACATCGCCGTGGTCGAGCAGCCGACGGGGCAAGTGCTCGTGAAGTTCGATGCGGTGGGCCATCCGAGCTATGAGATCGCAACGGACACGGCTTGGGACAATGTTCCTCTGTCGGATGCGCTGCTGCAGCTTGCCGGCCGCGCGGATGCAGTTTGCTTTGGCACGCTGGCGCAGCGCAGCGATACTACCCGCCGAACGATGCACGCGTTTCTTAGGGCAACGCCGGCATGGTGCCTTCGCGTCCTGGACCTTAACCTGCGCCCGCCATTCTGGAGCGAGACCGCGGCAATCGAATCCCTCAATTTCGCCAATGTGCTCAAGCTGAATGACGTGGAGCTTGGTTCCCTTGCCGAGTTGCTGAAGTGGAAGGGCACCCAGGGCGAGCTGTTGCGTCAATTGATGCATCAGTTCTCACTGCAATTGGTGGCGCTCACGCGCGGCGACCGAGGAGCGCTCGTGATGGCCAGCTCGGGCGAATCGAGCGATTCGCCGGGCGAGCCGGCCGCCGTCGTCGACACCGTGGGAGCGGGCGACGCGTTCACTGCCGCTCTTGTCGTTGGCCTGTTGGCTGGTCTGCCGCTTGCGGCGATCAACACCTGGGCAAATCGAGTTGCGGCCTTCGTCTGCTCGCAGCCGGGCGCGACGCCGACGTTCCCTGCGGAGCTGCGGCTTGAGCATTCGTCGCGTTAGGGCTGGAAAGAAAATAAGTTAAACCGCCAAGATCGCCAAGGCGCCAAGAAATCGCAAACTGCATGCGAACGTATCCTTGGCGTTCTTGGCGCCTTGGCGGTTTCATATTGTAGATGCGCATTGACTTTATTGCCTGGCGCTTTTCAGGAAGGCCACCAGGTCGGCCAGCTGTTGCGTCGTGAGCTGCTGGTCTAAGCCGGAAGGCATCGTGGAAACCGTGCTGGGATGCATTTCCTCGACTTCCTCGCGCCGCACGCGAACCTGATGGTCCGCGTCGGTTGCCACGACGTATTCCGTCGGCGACTGGTCAATCACATTGCCGTTTAGTGTGCGGCCGTCGACCGTAATGATCAGCACCGGCTCGTAGCTTCGCACGAAACTGAGGCTGGGGTAAACGATGGATTCCAACAGGTCACGCTCGGTGCGTATTTCGCCGATGCGCGAGAGGTCGGGGCCAACCTTGCCGCCAGCGTATCCCAAACGATGGCAAGCAGAACATGATGCCTTGGAGCTGTAAAAGACCGCGTGACCGCGGCGCACGTCGCCCTGACTCATGTCCGGCAACAGTTCTTCGATGCGTTTCCGCTGGGCCGCGGCGTCGACGTTTACAATCGACTCCAGCTCGAGGAGACGTTGCTGCACCGCCGGGCCGTGTTTTGCGATCGCTTCGCGGAGGATTTCGACGCGCAGAGCCGAGACGGCGGATGCCTCTTTCAGGGACGACAACAACCTCAGCGCCAGCTCTTGATCGTCTACGTTCCGAAAGGCCTCCAGCAAGCGGTTCAATTCGAGCGGGCCGGCGGATTTGAGCCCGTCGCACAAGCGCTCCAGCTGCCCAGGCGTAAGCGGGGCGTGCGAAATTGCGTCCGCGGCCGCAGAACGCAGCGGCACCGGGTTTTCGGCCGAGAAGCTTTCGAGCAGCAAATCAAACAATGTGTCCGGAATTTTTGGCAAGCTTTGCGATATTGCGGCCACAGCGGCGACGCGCAACTCGCGTGGCTTCCGCGACGATTGCGCAACGGCCAGCACGGCTTCATTCAACGTATCATTTGGGGACGCAACAGGCGGGAGCTTTCGTGCCGTGTCGATTGCCAGTGCA
>DATFGJ010000312.1:0-16701 GCA_035249585.1 Lacipirellulaceae bacterium | reverse complement strand
TTCGGCCTCAACGCTCAGCCGTTCGGCGTGCCGACCGAGCCAGTTGAAGTCAAGCAGCGAATTGTCACCAATTACTTTACGGCCAAGCGGATGCTTCAAGCGCTCCACATGTCGGTGCAGCGGCACGAGCAAGCCTTCGGCGTGCTCGAAACGGATGTGCAGAAGCGCGTCATCGGCGGCGCCCGCACACGGGCCCAAAGCTAACTTTGTGGCTGCATCGCCGTCGCGTGCTCTTCAACGGACTGGTCGCTTAAGCGACCAGTCCATCCCGCAATTTATTGCACTCTCGGTGCAGCGCGCGCCGCGCTACAGATTCCAGATGCGCTGGATATCCAGCCCGATCACGAACATCATCAGCCCGATGATGAACACGAAGCCGACCATGTGCATGGCGATGACGAACTTCTCAGGCGCCGGCCGGCGGCGAATGCCCTCGTAGGCCAGGAACACGAGGTGCCCGCCGTCCAGAAGCGGAATCGGCAGAAAATTTAGCACCGCAAGGTTCGCGCTGAGCATCGTGAGAAACACCAAGAACGACGGCAGGCCTTTCGAAGCCTCGTTGCCCGCAACCATGGCGATTGTTCCCGGTCCGCCGAGCGCCGTCAGCGGCACCTGCGTCCCGAGCTTTTGTAGAAAACGGAACACCATGCCCAAGGCCTCGGTGGTTTCCTGCCAACCGAGCTGGATTTGCTCGCCGAACGACTTGGCGGTGCGGATCCTCTCGATCAGCTCGAAGTTGAGCCCGCGCGCGGCGAAATAAGCTCCCTCCGCGAGAGTTGGCTCGAGTGTTACGGTTCGCGCTTTGTCGTCGCCCGACCGCTTCACCGTCAATTCAACCTTCGCTCCCTTGGCGGCGAACTGTACGGCATTGACTACCGTCGGCCAGCTCGGCTCCACGCGGGGCTCAGTCTCTCCGCCGCCGAACACGCTGCGAAGGAGCCGCCCCAGCCAGCCAGGCTTTTCCGCAACGAAGCGAACCTCCAGTGGGTCCTGCTCCTCACCCTTCGAATCGGGCGGAAAGTGGACCTTGGCAACGGTAATCTGGTCTCCAACCTTCAAGCCCGCCTTTGCCGCGGGACTTCCGGGCGCGATGCCAACCACCTCATTCCCAACAGGGTAAGCAATGCCCACTGCGTCCACTGCCACAGGCGCGCCGAGTGGATGAAACGAGTGAAACATGTTCGGCTCAATGGGCGCGACGCGAATCGTTTGCTGCTTCGATTCCGATGTATTGCCCTCCGGCCGCTCGATTGTGAATTCGATTTCGCGCGATTCGGCGGCAGCGCGCTGCGCGTAATCCGGCAAACTCAGGCCGTCCCATGAATTCGCGGCGTTTTCCGCGCCGCCACTTGCCATCGGCCGACCATCGACGAGTTCGATCTGGTCGCCTTCCTTGAATCCAGCTTCCTCGGCTGGTGAATCCTCTTGAATTGCCGATATCGGTCCGATATTCATCACAAGGCCGAAGCGATTCATCGGCTGAGCGGGCAATTCAAATGTCAGCTCATGACTGGACCCAGCCGCATTGGATTTTTCGTTGGCGTCCTTTGCCTTGGCCGGCGGCCGGCGAACTGTTATTTGCAGTGGCTGATCCAAGTTTGCTGCCAAGATCGCGGCGTAATCGCGATAGCTCTTCACGGGCTCGTCGCCGACGCGGATCACCTCGTCACCCGTTTTGAATTTCGCTTCATCCGAAGCAAGCTGGCTGGCAGGTGGAGATACTAACTGCGCATTTGCCGCCACCGACCCCTCGATTGTCGGAATTTTTGAAAGCGTCAGCGAATGGGGCAGGCTTATGCCGATCGTGGCCAACTCTCCGCTGCCGTGCTCCGGCACCAGTGTAATGCGCTGAGTTTCGCCGCTCGCTGCGCGCTTGATGACGACGGGAATCCCGTTTTTCATATCACCTAGCGTCACACCGCCGCGAAGCTGCGTGAATGTCGGGTTAACGATATTGCCGATCTGGATGATTTCGTCGCCGGTTTCAAGCCCAGCTCGCCACGCCGGCGAGCCAGGCGATGTTTCGGAAACGATCGACGGATAGTAAGGCACGCCCATGCCGTAGGCGACGACCGCAAAAATGAACGCAAAGATCACATTCATCACGACGCCCGCCGAGATGATCGCCATGCGCTGCGGCACGCTTTTGGCCAAGTAGCTGCGGCGGTCGACGAAATACTTCTCGCCTTTGGGGCCGACAACCTCGACGCCCTCGGCGCTGGCGGCGCTCACCTCTGATTTCTTCATCTGCTCGGCGATGTGGGCCGGATCGTCGTCTTGCCCGAGCATCTTCACATAGCCGCCCAGCGGAACGATGCCGATGCCGTACAATGTTTCGCCGCGACGCCAGGCCAGCTTGTAGCCGCCGATGTCGAAGCCGATCATGAATTTTTCAATCTTGACGCCGCACGCCTTGGCGACAAGGAAATGACCAAGCTCATGCACGAAGATCACCGCGCCCAAGCCGACGGCCACCTTCAGAATCAAGATGATTAGCGACAGGATCGACGAGATATCGATGGCAGCCGTAAAAGCAATTAGGATCATTGAATTCATCGATGTTTCCGTTGGTAACTAAGTGAGTAGGTGAGTAAGTGAGTAGGTGTTGGACGACCCAAGCGACCTACTCACGTACTCAGCTACTCACATGAATGTTCATGCACAGACCCAGCGCTCAACCTCAAGTCGCGCCCAACGATCGAGCTCAATCAATTGCTCCAGCGTCGGCTTCGGGTCGAAATCATGGGCTTCCAGAACGCTGCGGCAAGCCGGCACAATCTCCGTAAAGTGTAGCTCACCGCCTAAAAACGCCTCGACAGCCGCTTCATTGGCCGCGTTGAGCACGCAGCCGCTCGTGCCCCCGGTGTGGGCACATTCATGGCCCAACGCCAATGCGGGAAACCGTGCCGTATCCGCTGGCTCGAATTCCAGCCGCCAACGCCGCGACCAATCCATCCGTTCGGACACTCCCGGCCGCCGATGCGGATACTCCAATGCATATTGGATCGGAAGTTTCATATCCGGCGGGCTGAGCTGCGCCAGAACCGACCCGTCGATAAATTCCACAAACGAATGCAGGGTTGACTGTGGATGAATGACCACGTCAATCTGTTTGGCGGTCAAATCGAACAGCCAGCGCGCCTCGATTATCTCCATCGCTTTGTTCATCAGCGTGGCCGAGTCAACGGTGATCTTTGGCCCCATATCCCACGTCGGATGCGCCAGGGCCTCATCCACCGTGACCTGCGCGAGCTGCTCGGGCGAGAAATCTCGAAACGGTCCGCCGCTGGCGGTGAGCACAACCCGCGCCACCTCGTCGCGGCGCCCGGCCTGTAGCGCCTGGAAGATCGCACTATGTTCGCTGTCAATCGGCACGATAGTCGCGCTTCGCTGTGCGGCCAGTTCCGTGACAAGCGAGCCCGCCATCACCAACGTTTCCTTGTTCGCCAAGGCCACGGTCTTTCCCGCCTCCAGCGCCGCCCACGTGCTTCGCAAACCAGCGCTGCCGACAATCGCTGCCAGAACGACGTCAACTTCCGCGGCGGCCGCTACTTCAGCAAGCCGCTGCGCTCCAATGAGAAGCTCCGTTTCCGGCGGCAGCCCCGACCAATCGAACGCCTTGGCGGCCGTCTCGTTCGTACCCACGATCCAGCGGGGCCGAAACGCTCGGGCCTGCTCCATCAGCCGATTCAGCTTGCCGTGAGCCGAGAGTGCAATGGCGCGCAACCGCCCTTCGCTCGCACTAATTACGTCCAACGCGCTTGTGCCGATGCTGCCGGTCGAACCCAGCACAGCCACGTTCTTCGTAACTGCGGACATTTGCCAATCCGTTGCGCTCAGGCGGTGGCCGAGTCGAGCCCATTTTGGTGGCTATTGCCCGGTCGAATCAATAATGCGGCTTGCGCAGACAGTCTGCTCACCGCTCGCGGCAGATTGTCGCGAGGTATGCTTGGGAGTCGGCGACATCTTGCGACCGGCAAATACGGCTCGGTGCTAGCCCCATGTAGGTCGCTGGGCGTAGCGTCGACAGTTTAGGCAGGCCATTCTAAGGGTCGCCTATCTTGCGAGCAAGCCGAGCGAGGAGCGGGCAGGGAGCAGCAAGAACGAAACAAACGCCATATGTCGCCTCTTGCTCCATGCTCCGTGCTCCATGCTCTCTGCCTGCCTACCTCGGCCCCGACGGACATACCTGGTACCTGCTGCGCAAATCGTGATTTGTTGTTTTTTCGCTCACCTCAACATAGGATGAACTTGCTGAGTTGATATTCTTTGCTCAACAAACCGCCTACGCCCCATCATGGACAAGGATCAGCACTCCCAGCCCTCGAACGATAAGTCGGCCGATAAAAAGGCCCCACAGCAGAGTGGCAACCTGGTGTGGTACATGCTCGGCGTGGGCGTGCTCTTGCTCTTGATGGTCACGATGCTCTCCAGCGGCAACGAGCAGACCTTGCTCTGGAGCGACCTGTTACGCCTAGTGAAAGTCAGCGGCGCGGGCGGCGCCGGATCTATCGATATTGTCGATCGCAACGGCAATCCGCCGCAGTACTGGCGAATCTCTGATCTCAAGAATGTGGTTGTGGGCACGTCCGAAGTCACCGCCGAGGTAACGCGCCAGCGCCTCAAGCCCGCGGCTGAAACAAGCCGTCAGAAGCGCTATGAAACCGTTGGCGACGCCGAGAAGCAGGTTGCCATTCGCGTCGACCGCGAGCCTGAGGAATCGCGACTGCCGGAGCTGTTGGAGCAAAGGGGCATTGACTTTCGCAATGCGGGGCGGCCGAGTGCGCTTTTGAGCTACGTGCCCCTGCTGCTCATGACCGCGCTTTTGGTCATGCTCTTCATTTTCATGATCCGGCGGATGGGCGGAGCCGGCTCGCCAATGGCCTTCGGCCGAAGCCGAGGCAAGCTTTACGCGCAGGAAGATATTGAGGTGACGTTTGAAGACGTCGCCGGTATTGATGAAGCCGTCGAGGAGCTGCGCGAGGTTGTCGAGTTTTTGAAGACGCCCGAAAAGTACCAGATGCTCGGCGGGCGGATTCCCAAGGGCGTCTTGCTTGTGGGGCCGCCCGGCACCGGTAAAACGCTGCTGGCCAAGGCCGTGGCCGGTGAGGCCAGCGTGCCCTTTTTCAGCCTCAGCGGTTCGGACTTTGTTGAGATGTTCGTCGGCGTTGGCGCCGCCCGCGTGCGTGACATGTTTCAGCAGGCCGAGCAGAAAGCGCCGTGCATCATCTTCATCGACGAGCTCGACGCGCTGGGCAAGACCCGCGGCAGCGGGAACATCGGCGGCCATGACGAGCGCGAGCAGACGCTCAATGCGCTCCTCGTGGAAATGGACGGCTTCAACAGCAACAGCGGCGTTATCGTGATGGGAGCCACCAACCGCCCTGAAACGCTTGACGCAGCATTATTGCGCCCCGGTCGATTCGATCGCCACGTTCTGGTGGATCGGCCCGACGTGGCTGGCCGCGAGCGGATTATCAACGTTCACTTGCAGAACATCAAAGTGGATGCCGACGTCGACGTGAGAGCACTGGCTGCTATTACGAGCGGCTTTGTCGGCGCGGACCTCGCAAATATGGTGAACGAGGCGGCCCTTCTCGCCGCGCGCAAGGGCCAGAAGGCCGTTACGATGGCCGACTTTAATGAAGCGGTCGAACGCTCCAGCGCAGGCCTGGAAAAGAAAAGCCGCATCATGCAGGAGGAGGAGAAGCTTCGCGTGGCCTACCACGAGGCCGGCCATGCGCTCGTCGCCTCCTCGCTGCCGAACACCGATCCGGTGCACAAAGTGTCGATCATTCCGCGCGGTCTGGCGGCTCTTGGTTACACGATGCAGCGGCCCGAGCAGGACCGCTTCCTCATGACGCAGAGCGAGCTGGAAAGTCGCATCCAGGTGCTGTTGGGCGGTACGGTAGCCGAAGAGCTGATCTTCAGCGACATTTCCAGCGGCGCGCAAAACGATCTCGAACGGGCTACCGAAATCGCCCGCAGCATGGTCATGGACTTCGGCATGAGCCGGCTGGGCCGGATCAATTTCCGCGATTCCAACCGGAGCCCGTTTTTGATATCGGCTTTCGAACAAGGACCGCGCTCGCAGCACCACAGTGAGCAAACGGCACGCGAAATCGACCAGGAAGTGAAGCGGATTCTCGACGAGGGCCTGCAGCGCACTCGGCACATCCTCGAAACGCGCCGCGCCGCGCTGGAGGCCGTCAGCCGGCAGCTCATGAAGCAGGAAGTCATCGACTCTACGGAGCTCAAGCGGCTCATGGAAGAGAATTCTTCCAGCCCGATGATTGTCCCGGGCACCGACGCCGACGGCAAAAAACGCACCACTGCCGCCCCCTCCAAACCGGCCCGCGACATCGACGCCTCCGACATGGAAAAGGCCGAAGGGGTGTAATTCTTGGCTCGTTCTGGTTGACGGATCTCGTCCGCTCGTAGCGATTCTTCGCTTTGCGCGTGGCGGCACTTAGTAGGCGCAGATTGCTTGGCGAATCAGAATGGATTCGTCATCTCTTCCTTTGGATGCGCAGCACGCATGGCTTGGTGTCGCTATTCGTCGTCTGACGCTTTTGGACGTCTCGGCAAGCATGGCCCGGCGATGATCGCTGTCGGCCTTATCTTCCTCGTCGCGAATTGCTATTACTCGACGATTCCGGTCACTAGCGGAATGGCGCTTATTGCGCTAGGCGCCACTCTTGCGATTGTTTCGCGATTTCGCTGCTCGCCCGCGCTTCCGGCGTTGATTGCCGCGCATTCGTTCGTGTATTCGACGTTGTATCTGCTGATGGTCGGCGCTGTGCTGCATGCGGCCTTCGCGAAATCAGCTACAGGCCTGAGTCTTTTGCAAACGCTCGATTTGGCAATGAGCATGGGGGTGATTGCTGGAGCAGTTCGGATCGCGATTGGCTCAATCACCGGGGGCAGGGATGCCCGTGCTCGATAATCGACGGGGACGAGGACGTCCCGGCTGGCTTATGCGTTTTTGGATTCGCCCCAGAGGGTGAGCACCAGTTTCCGGCGGCCGCCCTGGTTGCGGTGTTCGCATAAGTAGATCCCTTGCCAGGTGCCGAAGCACAACTTCCCTTGGGCGATGGGAAGTGTCAGGCTCGAGCCCAAGAGCGACGCTTTTACGTGGGCCGGCATATCGTCGGGCCCCTCGACCGTGTGGCGGTAGGGAAAATCCTCCGGCGCAATGGACGAAAACGATTGTTCCAGGTCCAGCGGCACATCGGAGTCGGCATTTTCGTTGATTGTCAGCGACGCTGAAGTGTGCTGCAAAAACACGTGCAGGAGGCCCACTTCGACTTGATTCAGCTCCGGCAGGGCCGCCGCAACTTCACGCGTGACGAGGTGAAAACCGCGCGAATGGGCCGGCAAATGCAGTGTGCGTTGAATCCAGGGCATCGATGCTATCACTCGGTTTGCGATTCAAATGAAAATATTGTGAGTACGGCGCGAACCTTGTACCAGCCGGCCCCATACTAATAAACGGGGGAAGATGGACCGATTTGCTTGCCGACCGCTGCGCGGAGCGCGCCCTATTTGCCCAGGCGGTAAGGTCTTACGTCGAGCAGCTCATGCGCTCGCGGAACTTTGGAATCCACTTGGTAAAAAACTTGACTTTGAGCACAGAACGGCCATAATCCGATGATTAAGGCAGTTTTACGTACTGCCCGGTCAGCCGGCCGCTCAAACATCCTACCCCACCTGATTTTGGCCGGCAGCGAATTGGATTCTCGGCGCTCGCGGCACAATGGATGGCCAGATTCGCCGCGCGATGACACTTAGCAATTCAAACCCATTTCAATTTAGGAGTTGACACGATCATGCCCGATCCTACCCTCAAAAATGTTTTTGAGGCGATCCTCAAATACGGCCACGATGAGGATTTCGCCCCGAAAAGCGACGACCTTTTCAAGGCCACGCAGGCCCCGGCCGGAACACGCGAAAAGCTTGAAGTCATGGCCGACCGCGTGCGCCGCGGCCAGCCGCTGTGGCACGAGGATGATCGGGCCGATTACAGTGGCCTCACCGGCGCGATTCGCCCGCGAGACTAAAGTGCTCCGATAAAACCATCTGCGCTTCATGCTAGCGCAGCGAGCCAGGAATAACGCCGTCGCAGCGCAAAGCTCCGACGGCGTTATTTTTTCGCGCGCGACAATTATGCACTCTGGCGCAGCGACTCCGTCGGCGGTGCGGCATCGCCGGTTCGCGCGGCGTTTTGGTTAGCCGCGTCGGCTGCCGGCGCGCGGGTTTCCAATTCATCACGCAGCACGAGCACGCTGGAAGGCGCGTCGATGCCCACGCGCACCTTGTCGCCGGAGATCTTGACGATCGTAATCACAATCGAATCCCCCAGCCGGATTCGCTGCGATTCCTTGCGCGAGAGAACGAGCATCGAAGACCTCCGTGTATAACTGGCGGTAAGTGTATCTATGTATACTTAACCGCTGCGTTGGCGTCAAGGCCGGCTTTTCGAGTCCTGGAGTTCCGGTAAAAAGCTTACAAACTCCGATTTCGAGTTTAAACCGAGGGTTTTAGCTCGGCGGGCTCCAAGGCCTGTCCGAGGCGCGGGGGTGCAATCAACTGCGTGCGATGAAACCTCTCGCCGCGAGAGCCGTAAAACAGGATCGTGTTGCTATCTGTTTCCCAAATCGCAGTCAGGCACAGCGAGCGCGGGCCATACAAACAAAACATCACGCCGCACGGCGCACCGCCACGCATCAGGATTCTCTCATAAAGTGGAAACAGGTCGGCTTCGAGTTGGTCCTTTTCGCACAGGGTTTCGTTTACATAACGTCGTATGGCATGGAAGTCATCAAGCCGCTGAATCTCCGTCGGCATGTGAAATCAGGCCCTCATTCATGATTGTTAGCTGAAGAATGCTCACTGAAACGCTCACCAACGGCGTGCGCCGCTGGCGCCTTAAGCGCAGACCGCGAGCCGGATTCCTTTCCGAGAGGTTTTGCCTCGTCAAGAGCGGGTAGCCGCGTCACCTCGCCGGTCGTTTTTGGCGATTGAGAGACTGCCCGTGAAAGAAGCCGCACCGCACCGTCCGCAGAAAATATATCGGTCGGCTAGAGGACACACTTTCAAACGACTTGGAGAATTGCGTCGAGAGGGGAAGCAATTCATGCTGTGAAATCGGTGCGAATGGAACGAGCGTCACCGACCATATGCGCCGCAATGTGATAATTTGTTGATTTCAGTTGCGCAAACTAGCCCGCGGCGCAAGCGAGGGACTAGATTGAAAAACCCGAAGCGCAAGCGCGGCATGAAAACCAAAGGTCCCCTCGCTAGCTTCGGGCTAGTGTAATTGGCGATGCGCCGCAGAATTCAGGGAAAAATTCCCGCGCCGAAGCCGTCTTTGGTTGGCGGCGGCGAGTTTTGCTTGCGACTTTCGGCCGACGCGTTTGGGCGGTGATGCGGCTTGTTGTTGGGACGATCATATCCGCTCGGATGCTTCGCTCCGATGTGCGGTTGATCCGCCGCCGGGTGCGCGTGTGGCTGATCGAACCGTGCCGGTCGGCCGCGGCCCGCGTCGGTGTACTCGTAATCGAAGTCGTCATACCGCGAAACATAGCCCGGCTGCTTTGCTCGCTCGATCTCCTCATAGTAGTCGCGGATCACAAAATCTTGAATCATTTCGCGACAATGCGAGTTGATCGGATGCGCGATGTCTGCGTAAAGTTTGGCCCGCCCGTCGGCGTCCTTGGGAGCGCGCGAATCCTCCAGGCGTTTGCCGCACTGGTTGCAATAGACGGCGCGCAGGTGATTCTTCATGCCGCAGCCCGGGCAATGCGACGTGAGCTTGCGGCTGGGCATGGCCACAAAGGGCCCGTTTGTGCCATCAATGATTTTCAAATCGCGCACGACAAAGCAGTTGTCGAACGTAATTGAACAGAACGCCTTGAGGCGTTCACCCGGCTCTTCCATGAGCTTGATGCGAACCTCGGTGATCTCCACGGTCGTGCTCCTTGCGCTTCTACGCGCGACCCTACTGGCAACTGCGAGTGGCGTAGACAAGACCCAGTTGCCGCGTTCGAAGAATACTGGCCAAACGCCGTGCATGTTGTGCATGGCGACAAACGCCAAAATAGGCGGAACCGCTGCCCGAAAGCTGGTGCGCAACAAAATCAAGCTCGCTGAATACTTTACGAGCCTGGTCAATCCACGGTGAGAGCCGGGCTGCGGCCGACTCCAGCCCGTTGCGCATCCAGTAAACGAAATCGCCCCAGGAGCGGCCCGTGATTTTCGACAAAACGGATAAACTTTCGCCCGTGAATCGCTCCGACTGGCTGAGCTGGTCGTACGACCGGTAAACGTCCGCTGCGCTTAATCCGCTCGCGGGCTTAGCAATCACGAAATGCAGCGTCGGCATCGAGGGCAAGCGTTCGACTCGCTCGCCGCGGCCGCGGCAAATCGCGGCGCCCCCGTATACGAAAAATGGCACGTCACTACCGATTTCTGCGGCCAGCTTGGCCAGCCGATCCGTGTCCCAGTGGAGTTTCCACCCGATATTTGCCAGTCGCAGAGCGGCTGCGGCGTCGCTCGAGCCGCCGCCCAAACCGGCCGCCACCGGTATATGCTTGATAAGTCCAACTCGCGCTCCGATGCGGCAGCCACTCCGCTGCCGCAATAGTTCCAGCGCGCGAACTATGAAATTGTTCGATCCGGCGGGAACATTGCTATCCTGCGGCGGCGGCCTCACCGCAAAGCGCGTGTGCACTTCAAGTTCAATCGATCCCGGGACGTTTTCGTCCGTCGGCGTTGACGCCTGAAACCAGAGTCCATCCGCCAGGTGAACCGGCACCATGAGAGTTTCAAGCTCATGATAGCCGTCGCCGCGCTGGCCTGTAATTTCCAGATACAGGTTCAGCTTGGCGGGCGCGCGCGCCATTCGCGGCGGATTGTCGCTGCGGAAGAACATCCGTCACACCGTAGCAATCCGGGCCGCGCGTCTTGCGTGGACAATCCTCGATCGGTAGCTGCCCTGCAGGTTGCCCTGGGCGCAATACACGCATGCCCTTTTCCATGGACCAGGTCAAAACTCGTGGCGCCGCGCCGTCGAGACACCAAGGCACACCGCACCGCGGCGCACCCGCGTCGTAGCGGCCGGCAAAGCCACAACGGCAACGCCAGCTCACCGTCAAGGGGGGCTGGTCAAAAATTCTAGTGCCAATGTGAAGCCGCGTCAACGTTTCTTGCTGTCATCAAGCCTATGCTGGCGGACTGAACGCGGGCCCAATGACACGAAAATGTAAAGACAGGAAAGCTGTGCTGGGTCTGCTAGCGAACGGGATGGCCATATTCGTAATAACGGGCGAGCAATCGAATGCCACGCCATCCGGGTATCAGGCAAACCGCCATTGGGCGGGGGCCGCGCGCTGGCGACTTACCGATGCGCGAGGCCCAGCTGTTGGGCGGCAATTCGCCAAATATCTGACTGTACAGCGTCAATCGCCTGATTTGCGTCGATGACATGAATCCGGCCCTCCGATCGCGCGGCCTCGGCCAAAAATCCCTCGCGCAAACGTCGGCGATATTCGGGTCCCTGACTCTCCATGCGATCCAGCGGTCGCGATATGCGGCGATCGGCATTCTCGACCGCGACGTCCAGAAGAAACACGCAGCCGGGCAGGACACCATCGGTGGCGATCGCGCCAACTTGCCTCACGTCGGAGACATCTACCCCACCTGCGTGACCTTGATAGACAATGTTCGCCAACAGGAAACGGTCGCACACGACAATTTTCCCGGTGGCCAGTGCCGGTCGGATCACTTCCTCGACCAATTGCGCACGGGCAGCCATGTACAAAAGCATTTCACTTCGACGCGCGATTGGCGTTGCGCCGCCGTGTGAGAGCACGATGTCACGAATCCGTTCGCCAAGCTCCGTGCTACCCGGATCGCGGCAAGCGACGACGTCCAGGCCATGCGCGCTCAGGCGCTCGCAGAACAGCCGCAGCTGCGTCGATTTGCCTGCGCCATCGATGCCGTCGAAGGAGAAAAACATTAGGTGTCAGTTGTCGGGTGTCAGGTGTCACGAATCAGTTGATCCGCCACAAACAAAACTGACACCTGGAACCTGAAATCTGACACCTGCTCTTCCGACGAGAGCATCTGCAGCAGCTTCATCATTCGCGAAAAACGCTTGACGTTCATTCGTTTCGTGCCAAGTGCTGCTCGTGGTGTCGCTCGTTGGCAGTTCCAATCCCTGGCCGTCGCCGGGCGCCGGCAAAGTCTCCTCCAGGCCGGGTTCGCCGTCCGGCTCGCCCGCTTCTTCCGGTGCGGGCGACGCTTCGATCATCTCGGCGCCATAACCCGCGTCGTGGCCGGCGGAAACGCCCTGGTCATAAGGCCCACGGCTCATTACGTTGGGCCGCGTGTGACCGTAGTTGAAATACGTGGCCGCATCCCGTTTGCGGGCCTGCCGCAAGGCGTCAAAATACGCCTTGGCGGGCCACGGCCCTTCGGCCAGATACACGCCGTCGTATTCCAACAGCGAGCCTTTGCGGTAATGGACGTTCATTATAGCCCGGTTGTAATCAACCAGCGACCGGAAATAGGCACTCTCGGCCTCGGCCCGGCGCCGTTGCGCGTCGAGCAATAGATCGAGCGTCACGTTTCCGACGAGGTACGCCGCGTTCACGGCGAACACTTCCTGCTCGGCCGCCACGCGACGGTTAAAGTTCGTCTGCGTGAGCCCATAATTCAAGTCGAGGTCGCGGATGGCGTCGCCTAGTTGCATGACAATTTCGTTTTCTAAGTCCAGTAGAATCGCGCGCTCGCGGGCCAGCAGCAGTTGATGGTGGCGGACGCCCGAAAGCTCGCGCCGGTAACCGATGGGCACAGACAGCTGCAGGCCTAGTTGCCACTCCTGGAAATCGCCGCTGGTCAGAGTATCAAAGGCGCTCGAACCGGGCAGATTAAAGGCCGGTGCGCCGCCCTCCGGGTCGATCAAGTCATCGCCCAGGCCCAACCAGCGATAGCGGCCCACCGCGTCGAGCCGCGGCAGGAGGAAATTGCGGGCGGCAATCAATTCCAGCTCGCGCCGCTTGATCTCCCATTTTTGGCGGCGGATTTCTACGCGGCGTGAGAGCGCCTCGGTGTGGATGCCGGCCCACTCGAACGCCACGCGGGCGCTGGTTGGCTCGTCCGATGGTCGAATCAGCCGTCCGTCCGACATCGAGAGACCCATGATGTACCGGAGGGCATTCTCGTCGCGGAAGATTTGTGTCTGCGCTTGTTCTACCTGTGCACGGAACAGGAAGTATTGGGCCCGCGCCTGCGCCTCGCGATCGGCCGTGCCGCCCCTCGCGCCGGTGCGAAACAGCGCCACCGTGCGTTTCCAGGTTTCCTGGGCGCTGTCGCGCCCCAGCTTGCGTGCCTCGAGGTCGCGGTACGCGAAGTACAGCGCCCAATAAGCCTCTTCCACGTCGCGAATGAGGTTGCGAACGCCGCCTTCAAAGTCGGCCAGCGTCTGGTCCGTGCGAATCCGGGAGATTATGACGCCATCGATCGGGTTACCCTGCCCGGCGGCATAGGCGTCAAAGCTATGCGGACCGGCGATGCGGTTGTATTGAGCGCCGCCTCCCTGCAAGAGCGGATGGCTAACCGTGGCTTCGAAATTGGTTCTCCAGTCGCTGGGGAATGTCCGTCCAGGCGGCGGAATGTTATTTGATTCGTAGTCTGTGTTGTTGCGAAATCCAAATCGCGTGCCGACAGCCGTCGTCTTGGTGATACCTGTCGTAAATCTGCCAATATCTTGCTCAAATATCGTTCCCGGAAAGCCAGGAAGCGCGGCACCGCGGTTTTGAGGCTGATCGTTTTTTTCCCAGAAAATGCTGGCGTCGAGTTGGGCATCGAACTCGCTGAGCGCCGCCTCAGTGCCGGAGCCTTGGAATGGCGAGCCGACCGAAATGCCGGTCGTGGTCTCGACAAGCGCCGGGTCGTAGGCCGTTGTGACGGCGACTGGGCTGATGAGCGTTCGCGAAATCGTTTCCGGTGCGGTCGATTGGATCCGCCCACCTAATTGCCGCATCACCTGGCTGTTTTCCAGCGTGATCCGGACGGCTTCCTCGAGTGACAGGTCCCAATATTCGTAATTCTCGGCGTTTTTGAGAGTGAGGGGCGGCTTCGCGTAAATAACTTCGTCGAGCGACGGCTCTTCGACATCCGGATACTCGATCTCCGTGGCGACGTCCATGTAGTGCGAAAGGTCGCCGTCTTCGCGGCAGTAGAACGGCTGCTGCGGCGCGCAACCCGGAGCAACCAGCGAGGCGCTGAGCACCAGCGACAAGACTTTGCGGAGCGGCCGGTTCATTGCTGTTGCTTCCTCATCGCCAGCGGCACGAGGCGACACTGGCTTGACGCGCGCTTTCGAGAAACCCGGGCAACTACATCACAAAAAAGCAGTGACTGCCGCGCTGGGCGTCACGTTTCCCCCGGGCTGTGCGCTCGTGTGAGGGACGCAATACGGACCACGACCCTCGACTTAGGAGCAATCAGCAGAACTGGTTATCGTCGGCGGGCGCGTCAAACTTTGGCGATTTTCGCCCGCTTGACAGTTCACGGAAGCTGGCGCTGCAATCAGCAACGACACTCCGATACATAGCCCGGGCTTCTTGGCCGGGCAAAAGCATGGATTAGGTGAGTGCTGTCAGACCAAGATGGTCCGGCTATGTAAGTAAGCGGTCAGACATTGCCACCAAAGCCGCTAAGTTCAGCAATGCTTTCAACGTTGCCCAAGTCGCTGACGCGGGCCGCCAAACTTCCGGCCGCGATGAAGTGGTCGAACTCGATGAGCACCGCCCTTCGGACCACGCCACGGAACCATGCCAGCACGTCGAGCGGGATCATGCCGCACGTTTCGGCCGCCAGCTCGATGGAGAGGTCGGCTCGGTCCGCTTTGCAATCGCTGCGATCGGTGAGCACCGTGCCGTCGAAAGTGAAGCGCAGCATGTTCTCCACCTCCGAGTTGGCCAAGCGAAAAACGCAGCGCGTGTTGTAGAGAAAGTAGGCGTTTTGCGTGCCGTGAACATCGATGGCTCGTTGCAGCCGCGCGACGCGCGTGCGAAGGGCCGCCGAAGCGTCAAGAGGCACGTCGAGCCGCCCCACTGAGCGCAGCGGCAAGCAATCGAACGCGATGTCGACGTAGGGCTGCATTGCTGGTTGAGTCCCACAGCCCCCGGCTCTGCCGGGGGTTTGCCGCAGTCGCAACATTATCCCTGGAAACCGCCGGCGGAGGCGGGGCCTGTGACGCGTGCAATTAGCGTCTTCGCCGGTCCCAGGCCAGGCTCAGCCAGCCATCCTCGCTCTTGAACTCGTTGATTTCAAGCGGCCCGGCGTCGGCCAGCGCCCCTTCGGGCCGGATTGGCTCGAATTCGATTGTACTCGGAAAGCCGCGTCCTTGAGCCGAGCGCTCGTTCAGCTCCTCCTCCAGATTGCGGCGCTCTGCTGTCTGGCGGCTAGAAAGAGTTCCTTCGAAATCGGCCGGCAGCATCACCAGATCGCCTTCGCGATGCAATACGACGCCTCCGCCGGCGAGTTCCGGTGTGTACGTGCCCGTGATGTCCCAGTCTTCAAACGTCCGTTCGCCCGACTGCAAACGGGCCACGTGAATCGTTAGCTTGACTTGCCCTTCTTCGAAATCCACGCTCACCGGACGATCTCGGAAGGTCATCGACCATTCTTTGAATGTCCCGTCATCATCGGCAGTTTCTTGCGAATCCGTCTTTCGCCGCTGCCAGGCGTCTTTCATCCATTCGGGGATTTTGACGTTAAACTGCGCGTCTTGATCGGGCCGCGTTTCGCTCGCACTCGCGCCGCCCAGCACAACAGCGGAATAATTATTCACGGCCGATTCGTGGAGCCGCATCGTGAGATCATGGCCCTCAGGCGCCGCGGGCGGCTCATCGGTGGCCGCCAGTTGACCGCTGCCCGCCTGCGTGACTTCGAGCGAAATTGAGTCGCCGTCGGAGCTGAAGCGGATGTATTCCGGCAGCTCGCCGCGGCGGGCCAACGGATCGCGGTACTCCGTTTCATAACGATCGCGCGCTTCGCGCAGCTCCCGGTTCACGTCCTGATCAAAACGGCGCTCGATGCGATCTTCGGCATGGTCGGCGGCGATCGCCTCCGCCTGCCCCTGTGTCTGCCGGGCGCGCCGCCAGCCCTGGCTGGCCACGATTCGGCTTCCCAGGCCGCCGCCGCGCTTGGAAATCGAATGGATGTCCGTGTCGGTCGTGGCATTGGCAGAGGCCGACTTCGACACGAAAGCCTGGTCGCTTAGCTCCACGCGCTTGATGGCTGTGTAATGCGTGTGGCTTGTGCTGCGGATGACGGCTGGGCCGTTATAACCCACGTTTCGCGATGTCACGTTCCCGCGTGAACGAAACTGCAGTACCGCATTCTCCTCAGAAGGTATGCTGGCCACCTCGACCGTGCCGGTCGTGAACGCCTCGCCGTGAACGCGAGTTCCGAGGATGTTGTCAGTCACATGCTCCATTCGATTGACCGGATCAGTGCTGGCCGCGATGAGCGGCATTGATACGTCGATGAACGCGTTGGGGCGGGCAAACTCGCGCCGCAATGCGAAAACGAGATCGGGCGCCTGGCCCAGATCGGCGACGAACCCGAGACGCTCGGCAAGCCGCGCTTCGTTGGCCGCATTAGGCTCATTGCGGAAGGTCTCGACTT
>DATFGJ010000311.1:0-2537 GCA_035249585.1 Lacipirellulaceae bacterium | reverse complement strand
CGCCGAAAATTCATTCTGGCTGTGGCTGGAGTCATTCTCATCCCCATGGCCGGGCGCGCCCTTGCTCATCCAGGTTCCGGTATCTTCGTCGATGCGCAGGGGCAAGTGTACTTCACTGATACCGGCGAGGGCGTCTGGAAGATCGATGCAAAAGGCAAACTCGATCGCATGCCGGGCTCGGCCTGGCACTTCATGGCAGGCGACATCGACGGCCGCTTCGCCAACGTTCCGGACGCGTTTGGCCGCTGGTTCGAGCGCGCATCGCCGCGCGGTTCGGTGCCTGCAATCTTGCTCTGCTCCGATTTTCCCTGTGCTGTCGGCAAGGATGGCAATCTGTATTTCGCCAATACGCTGCCGTTTTTCTCCGATAATCCGCGGCCAACTTTCATCGTCCGCTGCACACCGGACGGCAAGCAAACGATGGCCACAGATGGCATCGGAATACAAACCGCCAACCATGGCAATGAGCTGTCCCTAGGCCACGTTACAGGATTGGCCGCCGGCGACGACGGCTCCATTTATATCATGCAAAGCCCACCGGACAGCGATGATCATGGGATCTTCAAGCTCACGGTGGACGGTAAATTGACGGAATTCGCAGGGCGGTTTCTAAATCGCGAAGATGGCGTGGCGCTCGAGCCCGGCGTTTCAAAAACCTATTGCCGTGGACTTGCGGTCGGTTCGCAAGGGGATGTATATGTTGCCGTGAATGGCGGCCGCCGCGTCGTGAAAGTCACGCCGCAAGGCATTGCGGCGAATGTGTTGCAGGCCGAGAAGCCTTGGTCGCCGACCGGCGTTGCGCTGCTGAACGATGAAGTGTACGTGCTCGAGTACACCGACTTCCCGCCCGGCTGGAATCCGGAGGACCGCCGCGGGTGGATCCCTCGCGTTCGCAAGGTGGGCCGCGACGGGAAGGTCGTGACGCTGGCCACGGTCGCTAGAGGCCAAGACGAATAGCCAACACAGGTCAGCGCGGTATTGGCACCGGCCGCGGTGAATCGAAGTCTCCCGCCTCCGTGTGCACCAGCTCGATTTGCAGCTTTTCGCCAATGCGATAGGTCGCGTCCTTGACTGTCGTGATTTCCTTGGTCGAATCGCCGTAGCGCAGCACAGCAGGGTTACCTTGCAGCGAGCGAATCCGGGCGCTTTCCAGTTTGCCATTCTGCCAGTTGATATCGACGACAAATCCGCCCCGGGCGCGCAGGCCCTTCACCGTGCCCGCAGGCCAGGCGCGCGGCAGCGCGGGCAATAGCTCGATTTCATAGTTGCCGGCCGCATCCCGAACGTGGGATTGCAGCAGCATCTCCACGATGCCTGCCGTGCCGCCGAAGTTGCCATCGATCTGGAAGGGCGGATGCGCGTCGAACATGTTCGGGTACGTGTTGCCAGTGATCGCCTCGGCCAGCATTTTGTAGGCATGATCGCCGTCATGCAGCCGGGCCCAGAAGTTGATCTTCCAGGCCTTGCTCCAGCCCGTGCCGCCGTCGCCGCGCTGGCGCAGCGTGACGCGGCACGCTTCGGCCACCTCGGGCGTGGTCCGCGGCGTGATCTCATCGCCCGGATGTAAGCCCCACAGATGCGAAATATGCCGATGCTTGTTCTTCGGGTCATCGACGTCTTCGAGCCATTCTTGCAGTTGCCCGTGCCGGCCTATTTGGTTCGGCGCAATGCGGGCACGCATGTCGCGCAGGGCCGAGCGAAGATCTTCGTCGACGCCAAGTATCTCACTGGCCTCGATCGTGTGAGCAAACAGGCTGCGAATGATTTGATGGTCCATCGTGGGACCCATCACCAGGCCGCCCTGCTCTGGGCTGTTGCTGGGACCGCTGATGAGGAATGGAGTAGAGGAGGAGTGGAGTAGTGGAGTAGTCAAATCAGAACGATTCTTCCCCTCTTCCCCTCTGCTCCTCTGCTCCTCTGCTCCTCTACTCCTCGGATCCTCAATCAGGTAATCCACGAAGAACAGCGACGCCTCCTTCAGCAGCGGATACGCCGTTTCGCGCAGGAACTCCTCGTCGCCGGTGAAGGCGTAGCGGTACCACAAGTGTTCGCAGAGCCACGCACCGCCGGTGGGCCAGATGCCGTGGTTCGAATTGTTGATCGGCGCCGCTCCGCGCCACAGATCGAAGTTGTGATGCACGACCCAGCCGCGCGCATCGTAATGAGCCTGCGCAACGCGGGCGCCGGTTTCCCGCAGCTCCTTCAGCGCTGCGAACAGCGGCTCGTGGCATTCGGAAAGGCCCGTGAGCTCGGCTGGCCAGTAGTTCATCTCCGTGTTGATATTGATGGTGTATTTGCTGTCCCACGGCGGATTCAGCGACTCGTTCCACAAGCCCTGCAAGTTAGCCGGCTGTCCGCCCGGACGCGAGCAAGCGACGAGCAGGTAACGTCCAAACTGGAAGTACAGCTCGGCAAGCTGCGGATCGTTCTGCTGCTGAAACGCCTTGATGCGCCGGTCAGTCGTTTGATTAACCGCCTCGGAGCGGCCGAGGTCCAGCATCACGCGGCGGAACAGTGATTGATAATCGTCGACATGC
>DATFGJ010000310.1:0-9062 GCA_035249585.1 Lacipirellulaceae bacterium | reverse complement strand
CGATTGATTGAGTCGATCCTTCCTTTCGTCAAGACGGGCGCGGAATGCGGCCAGCTGCACTTTCACGACATCCAACTTGGCGACGATGCCGAGCGAGAGCTTTATGATCTGCGGAAGATTCTCCTCGACGTTCCTCTTCTGGCGGATCTCGGCCAGACGACGCTGAACGTCGGATAGTTGCTCCGAGGCATTGGCCAGGGACTGGCGGGCCGATTGGATGGACGACGTCAATTCGGTTGAGTCTCGCAAATTCAAGTCTCTGTTGGACGCGAAGTCACCGAGGGAGACGAGCAACTGCTCGATTAGCTCCGCCGTCGAGGTCGACAGCTCTACCAGTCCGTCTGCGCGTTCCATCGCCGATGCGAGCCGTTGCTCGACGTTATCGATCTCGGGCCGGGACGCCACCCGCTCGGCGACCAGGTCCGATGCCGAGTCACGCAGCGTCTGCTTCAACTCGTCGACCAAATCGCGTGTATCGCCTACCGCATCGCGTGCTTGCTCAGTGCGGCGGTCGACCTGAGCTACCAATTGGTCGAGTTTGCCGAACACCTCCGAGTTGACCCGTTGCAAACGGGAAGCGGCGAGCCAAACGCCCACGATTCCCGCCAGGCAAGCGACAATCCCCGTCACGCCCAGTGCAGCTAATCCAAGGCCGACCAGACGCTTGCCAACATGCATGGTTGACTCCTGCTTTGGCCGAGCGTGACTATGTGCGAAGCAGCGGCTGGTATTGTCAAATGTCGTGAATCTCGGGAACGACACCGAGAATCCCCGCGAGCTCCAGGAGAACTCGTTCTGCCGAGCTTAAGGTCGATCGCAGTTCCAGCACAGCCCGGGCTAGAGCGGGCTTATCGGTAATCACTCCGTCGACGCCGCGACTCATCATCGCCGACATAGTGGGCGCATCATTGACCGTCCAAACGTAGACTTTCTTGCCGATACGGTGTACCGATCGGACAAAGCGGCGATTGGCGTACGATGCGTTTACCGCGACAAAATCGGCCTCGCTGTTCCGCAGGCGACCGGCGGAAACGGACAATAGTTGCCCGACTTTCCAGTTTGGTCGAAGCGACTTCATTTTCTTGACCGCGTCGGCCTTGAGCGACATGACGAGGACATTCGAAGCCATGTCGAATGCTTCAACGATCTCGACCACACGCTCTTCCAGTCGTTCGTCGTGACCATAGTACTTCAACTCGATGGTTACCCCGATTTTGCCTTTGCACTCCGCGAGCACGTCTTGCAGCTTTGCGACCCGTTCATCTTTGAACTTTGGGTCGAACCAGCTGCCGATGTCAATGTTTTCGAGATCGGCCGCCGTGGCGTTCCAAATCTTGAGGCCGACGCCGGCTTGTTTCATGAAGTCGCTGTCGTGCGTGACGACAACTTCGCCATCAGCCGTCTCTTGGACGTCGATTTCCACCCAATCGGCGCCGTCTGCAATCGCCTGCTTGACCGCGGCCATCGTGTTTTCGGGGGCCACGGTCGACGAGCCGCGATGCGCCATGATCACTGCCTTGTCGTCCAAGCGAACACTGTGGATCAGAAAAACGCCGATCGCCATGGCGAGGACCACACTTGCAGCGGCAACTCCGAACAGCCTTTTGCGGGTCAATAAAAGCCCGGCTTCGTCGGTAGCGCCCGTCAGGTTCAATTGCGATAGAGCGATGCGTCCGCTTCTTCCGACTTGCCGGTAAAGACGGAACAGCATCACCGCGAAGACGATGGTGCTCAGCAGATTGACCGCCAGACCGACTCCCGCCCACAGAAGCAGCGTGCCCCCGACCGTGGCCAAGAGCAGCCACGGCGAACCCGTCGCGTAGGGCACGCACAATCGCCCGAGAAAGAGAATCAAAGTGGTCGTCAGCGCCGACACGATCGTCGTCGCCAAAACCCAGCCGCCGATCCATAACAGCAGCCTGCGTCGATGACCGCTCGCTCGTTCACGGCTGACTCGCAGCGCATTGGAATGGCCGACGCCCTCGAACAACACCACGGGCAGGGCAAAGAACCAGCTTGCCGCGAGCCATAACAGCAGGAAGGCAAGCACCGCGACGAGCACGGCGCTGAGCGCCGCGGCCAGTTGAAACTCCCCAGGCCATTCCTTGAGGTAGTAGTTGATGTCAAATTCGGTGAGAAGCTGGCGGTACACTAGCGCTGCTACGAGCAAGAATGGCGCTATGATTAACAGCGCGTAAACCACGAGCCGCGCCGCGACCAAGACGACGGGGCGACGTTTGGCCGCGGCAAATCGCAATGCCTGGGCCACACCCATTCGCCTCTGCTGAGCTGCCGCCCCCACGATTCCTAGAAGTGCCGCCTGCTCCAGCGCGATGATGCCGAGCCACAGCGCGCCGACCGCGACGAAGCAAATCCACCCGATCGGCCCGAGAAAGAAGAACAAAATATCTTGATCTGTGAGAATCGCATTACCCGAGGCCGCGATCAAGACACGAAACAGGATTCCTATGGCGGGTGTAAGCACCACAAATGCGATGAGCTTATAAGCGAGGTCCGTCAGGACAAGTTCTTTCCACGATCGCCGCAGATCACTAGCAGCGGCAGCAAGCAGAGATCGATCTTCCATTCTGGGGTGCCTCTGTGGCTAGAACGCAGCGATTTGTCGGCAGACAGTTATGATTCACCACTTCGGGTGCTCCCTGAAATACCCGCAATCCGCCAAAACTTTTGCGTCGCGGGTCTTCAGTAAGTACGCCGAGCCGGTCTCTATCGCTCAACACTCGAGCCAGCCGCCCTGAAACCCGGCTCGTTTCAATCCTGAAATTACGTACGGCGAGCGACGCATAGTATCCCAAATCAGCCCGGTGCGATAATTTTCAATCATTAAGATCACTGGCCCCTGGTCGACCCCGAAATGATAGGGAGAGACCCACCAACCCGTCGGACTATCAGGCACCTCGAATGTCGGATTGAAAGACGGCTTGAAACCGTAGCGGCTGTTGACGCCGATGTGGAGCTGCGCCATGTGATTGATGGTCGGAATGACAATCTCCGGCGCAAAGGGAAGCGAGGCAAGCACTACCCACGGCGCAAGGGTGCCGTCGTCTGGGCCGTCCGGAACGCCGCGGGCAATGTAGTCGTAGAATTCGCGCTCGACGCCGTTCGACGTGCGCTTGGCCCAACCGGGACCGTCGGTGGCCGTGATACCCCAGCAGTGTTTGCCATATCCGGCGAACCCGCGCGGGTTATCGATCGCATACGCCTGGTGCACGTAGGTCGCTTGCCGGGTGTTTTCGAAGTAATCCGTGTGGTGATCGCGCATGAACTTGTCGCGAATGCCACGGAAGTCGATCCACAGGTGCGAGAGCTGATGCGTGAACAAGGGGCCACTGTGGAGAACCTCGCGCCCATAGATTTCCCGCCACTGGTACGTCGAACAATAGGCCGCATAGTTTTCGGCCGACAAAGGGAAGCTCGGCGAGCCCAAGCCGAGTATGTAGACCAGGAGCGCCTCGTCGTACCCTTTCCAATAATGCGGGATGAAGCCCTCCTCGGGGCGCCAGCCGTGACTGACCGCCGCGCCGCCGTTTAACGCCCATTGCCAATCCGCCCGGGCGTAGAGCTCATCTGCCAGTGTTCGAACCTCCGCTTCCTCGGGCGTATCGGCGTCGAAATACGCCGCACAAGTCAGCATGCCGGCCAGGAGAAACGCCGTATCAATGGTCGAGAGCTCGCAGTTCCAGACCCGGCGACCGCTCTTCATGTCGAGAAAGTGATAGTAAAAGCCCTTGTAACCCGTCGCATCGGGTTCGGGGCCGTGTGGACTGTCGCGAAAGAAGCGCAGTCGCTTGAGCGCGAGTTCCGGCGCAAACTCGCGCGAGATGACGCCGCGCAGCGTGAGAATAGGCAGCGATGCCAAGGCCAAACCAACGGCGGCAATACTCGCGGGCGCGCTGGTTTCCGTCTTGTCGCGAATCAGGCCGTTGGCCGGATTGGCCTCGTGCAAATAGTATTGCAGCGTCGTTAACTGCAGCCGGCCGAGATCCTCTTCAGTGAGGAGTTGTTCCGTGTCGCCGGAAGTCATAGTTGATTTGTATAGGGAGCTTCACACACGGCGGCATCTTTTCCGCCACGGTTACGCTCCTTATTGCGGCGTCATCTGCCCGGGCTCGCTTATTGCGTGCCGCCAGGCTCCTCCATCCTCACCAGCAGCCACTGCTGCGTCGTGCCATCGGGAAAATGCACCAGCGCCGGCGTCGTATCCTGCGCCAAGTTCCCGATGCCCGTCTCCATGAGCGGGCGCGACTTGCCAACGGCCGTCCAGGCAGCCCTTTGCGTCTGTTTGTCGACCATGCCTTCGATCGCCTGCACATTGCTCGTTGCCGTGTTCTGGAACGTGCCACTGATGACGCCTTGCTTACTCACCGCCAGCTGCAAGAACATGGTTGGCTCGACGCCGGTTGATTGGCCATCCGAAGTCATCGCGTACACTCCCAGCGACATCCAATCCTCCGGGGCCGGCTCCGCTTCCGGAGCGCTCAACACAATCGCTTCGGCTTGCTGGGCGTACTCCTCATACGTGGCGACCGGCTCGTCGCCGTAGTACACAGAGCCATCATCGTAGTAAACATTTTCGCCGTAGTTGTAATACACGGGATCGGTCCAGCCGTAATCGACCCAGTCCGTGAGTCCATCCCAAGCGGCCCATCCCCAGTAGCCGAAGCCCGGGTAGTACGGCCAGTCTACATCCACATTGTCCCACCAGTCGTTGTCGAACCAATCGTCGAAGTCGCCCGCGTTGTCCTGCCACCAATCGCCAATGTCGTCGCGATGCTCGTTGCGCCAATCCTGCCATCCCTCGCGATCAGTGATGCGACTCGGCAGGTTCTGAGCAAACTCTCGGTCGCCCGGTCGGCCAGGCCGGCCAATGTCGCCGGGTCGATCACCCGGTCGTCCGGGTCGACCGATATCTCCGGGCCGGTCGCCGGGTCGGCCTGGTCGACCGATGTCGCCTGGTCGATCGCCGGGTCGCCCGGGTTGACCAATGTCGCCCGGACGATTGCCTGGTTGTCCCGGGCGACCGATATCGCCCGGCCGATTCCCAGGTTGTCCAGGACGTCCGATATCACCCGGTCGATTACCGGGTTGTCCGGGACGTCCGACATCGGGTCCGCCAGGCCGCGCGGGCAACGTCGATGCGATGTCACCCGTGCCTGGACGTCCACCATCGCCAAATCCACCGCTCGGACGGTTCTGCAAGAATTCAGCCGCCGCGCCGCCAGCCAACGCGCCGCCGGCGGCTCCAAGACCCGCGCTCAAACCAGGTCGGCTAGGCCGAGTCGATGGCCGATTTGCGCCACCCATGCCGCCACCGGATGGCAGATTGAGGAAGTTCTGCAGATCGCGATTCGATGGAAGGCCGCCACGGCCTGCCAATGATCCGCCGCCGGGACGAGTACCGGCACCCGGGCGAGTACCGGCGCCGGGGCGGCCTGCACCAGGCCGACCTGCGCCGGGTCGACCGGCGCCACCCGGCCGACTCCCGGCCAGACCACTACCCGGTCGGTTTCCAACGCCTGCTCCGGGCCGACCGCCAGGCGTCGGCAAATTACCGTAGTTCGGCCGAGTACTTGGGCGTCGTGCGGCCGATCGATTGATCGACGATGGGCGACTAGACGGGCGCGACATCGACGGCGTGCGTCGAGCACCGCTGTATCCGCCGCGAGCGCCACCACCTCCGCGATAACCGCCACCACCACCGCGATAACCGCCGCCGCCCCCTCGCGCGCCACCACCAGCGCGCATGCCGCCGCCGCCACGGCCACCGCCACCTCGACCGCCTCCCCCACGTCCCCCGCGAGCCAATACATCGCCCGTTATCATCAGGAATATTGCCAATAAACTAACGGCAATTAGGATCGCCCTTTTCATAGCGCCGCCTCCATTCCACAAAAGCGTATCTGGTTCGTACAGCAACAGTTTTTTACCACTGAATCACTCGGCCGGTTTGCGCACGACGAGTACTTCGTCGACATTCGGCAGTATATCTCCCCCTGCTTCGCGATTGACCGATTGCCAGGTGAACGAGTTGTCGTCGACGCGCGTGATGATGTTCACGGCCGAGGTTATGCTGCCATCTGGCAGCGTGCCGTTTTGCTGAACCAGCCAGCGTTCGCCTTTGCGGGTCCATTTGCCTTCGGCGAATCCGCCGTCGGAGTCGAAGATCCACGAGCGGATCTGCTTGGCCACCGGATCCCAGCCGATAATCTGCATGCCGGCCAAGTCAACCTGATCGCCGACCACCACGGCAAACGAGCGGTTGATAAAGTTTTGATTCTTGGTCCATTCGCAATCCGTTTGCACAGTCGCGTCTTCATCCTGGTCGATCCAGGAGCCGATCATCCATTCCAGCTCCCGTAATTGCTCGTAGTTTGACGGCGGCGGCGCCGGCGGCTCCTCCTCCGAAACTCGATCGAGCAGCCATTTACCGTCGCGCTTCACATTGACGGCTGAGTACGCCGTCTCCTCAGGCTCCGCGTCTGGCCTCGATATGCGCACCGTGCCATTTTCGATGGCCACGTTTGGCGATACGAACTCGACCGAATGCACTTCGACCGCGAGCTTGGCCTCGCCTAAATCGGCCAGGATGTCGGTGAACACTTTTTCGATTTCCTCCCGGCCAATGGCCGCATCACCGGTCGACGGGTCCATATAGACCGCTTCAGGCGACCACATGGCGGCGACCGCTTTCGCGTCGCGATTGTTGTAAGCCGCGACATAGGCCTCCGCATTGGCGCGAATCGCAGCTTCATCTTCGGCCTGGTCGGCGCGGATGACATTCGGCGTGAGCCAAGTCGCTGCACATAAGAGCGCGATGCAAGTGATGTTTACCGACTTCATAGCTTGTACCTTAATTAGTTGGACCTACGTTCGGAGTTGCCGAAATGAAACAATTGAAGAACTCGTATTCAATCATGTGCCGACGAACACATGATCCCTATAATCGCGACCGATAAACGCGATTCTACAGTTGTTGCGCGTGAATAGGCGGCGAATTCTTATCGAGGGAAGCAAAATGGGGTTTATTCTACTGAACAAGGTGTCGCATTCCAAATTTCCGCAGCATATTCGCTGATCGTACGATCGCTGGAGAACTTTCCCGAACAAGCCACGTTGATGATCGCCTTGCGAGCCCAAGCGTCACGATCTGTGTACAGCTCGCCGACGCGCCGCTGCGCCTCGGCGTAGGACGTCAGGTCCGCCAGGTGCATGTAGTAGTCGCCCCGATCCAGAAGTGTCTCACGGATTGGCGTGAAGATTCCCGGCTCGTCCCGGCTGAAGTGGTCGTTAAACACCAGGTCGAGCGCTTCCCGCGTCTCGGGTTCATTGTCATAGTGCCAGTGCGGGCTGTACCAACCGCGGCTGGCCTGCACCTCATCGGCCGTTAGTCCGAACAGGAAAAAATTTTCCTCGCCGGCCTCTTCGGCCATCTCGATGGTCGCCCCGTCGCGGGTGCCGATCGTCAGTGCACCGTTCATCATGAACTTCATGTTGCCGGTGCCGCTGGCTTCGTAGCCCGCCGTCGAAATTTGCTCCGACACGTCGCTGGCTGGAATTAGCCGCTCGGCAAGCGACACGTTGTAATTCGGAACAAACACGACCTTGATGCGGCCGCGCGTAGTGGAATCAGCATCAATTACGTGTCCAATGTTGTTGATCAGCTTGACGATCAGTTTGGCGAGGTGATACGCCGGCGCCGCCTTGCCCGCAAAGAAAAAAGTGCGCGGCGGCACTGATAGCCCCGGATTGTTTCGCAGCCGGTTGTAGAGCACGATAATATGCAGCGCATTGAGAAGCTGCCGCTTGTACTCGTGAATGCGTTTGATCTGGCTGTCGAAAATGGTATTTGGATCAACTTCTTGGCCGGTTGTGGCCTTCAGCCAACCAGCAAATCGCTCTTTGGCAGCCTGTTTGGTGCGGATAAAGTCGGCCCGAAACGAATCCTCGGCGAGCGGCAATAGTCCGCGTAGTTCGCTCAGGTCGGTCACCCAGCCATCGCCAATTGCTTCGGTAATTAAGCTTGAAAGATCAGGGTTCGCGAGCATCAACCAGCGGCGCGGCGTCACGCCGTTCGTCTTGTTGTTGAATCGCTCTGGGAACAGCTCCGCGAAATTGGAGACAACGCGCGTGCGAAGCAGGTCGGAATGAATCCGCGCGACGCCATTGGTGCTGTGCGTTCCCACGATGGCGAGATTTGCCATGCGCACCTGGCGGGCCGGATTCTCCTCGATCAGGCTGACTCGCTGGGCGCGGCTGTGGTCGCCGGGATAGCGCTCGTCAACGTGGGCGAGAAACCGGCGATTAATCTCGTAGATGATTTCCAATAGTCGCGGGCAGACTAACTCGAAGAATCGCACGGGCCACTTCTCGAGTGCCTCGGGCAGCAAGGTGTGATTCGTATAAGCCAGCGTGCGAACCGTCAGGTCCCACGCATCATCCCAGCTGAGCTTCGCTTGATCCAGAAAGATACGCATCAACTCGGCAACCGCTAGCGACGGGTGAGTGTCGTTGAGTTGAATCGCTACCTTGTCAGGAAGGAGCCGCCAATTGTCGTTGGTGCGCCGGAAGCGGGCCACAATATCAGCCAGCGAGCAGCACACCAGGAAGTATTGTTGGACGAACCGGAGTGCCTGGCCGGCACGCGTGGAATCGTCGGGATAGAGCACGCGCGTGACCGTTTCGGCAAGCACGCGGTCCACAATCGCCCCAACAAAATCGCCGGAGCTGAACTCGCCGAAATCGAAGAAGGCCGGTGATGCCGCTCCCCAAAGCCGCAGTGTGTTGATCGTGCGACCGCCATAACCTACGACCGGTCGGTCAAAAGGCACGCCAAGTAATCGCGTTGAGCGGCCCGGGATAGCACGATAAACTCCGTCCTTTAGTTGAAACGCGCATCCGAGCGAGACGTCGACGGCTTCGCGATGCCGGACCACCTCCCAGGGATCGGGATTCGCGAGCCAGTGGTCCGGATGCTCAACTTGCCAACCGTGCTCCATCGTCTGGCGAAAAATCCCGTATTCGTACCGCAGGCCATATCCGAC